>CANRKP010000072.1 GCA_947631245.1 uncultured Clostridia bacterium | reverse complement strand
GCCTCGGGTACTCAGACCGTCGCGCAGCGACGGTCCTCCGTCCCTCCGCGCAGGCGCTGCAATTCTCTAACCGCGTCATTTCTGTGCCGCATTCCGGCGCGTGCGCCCCGCGGATATTCCGCTCGGGGTCATGCTCGGCAGGCAATTGCTTACGGGTTTCTTTAGCCGAATGGCTTTCTCTGCCGCAAGGCGGCGTGAGCCTGCGACGGGCGGGAGTGCTCTTGCTCGGCGGAGAATAGAACGACGGCTTTCTGCCCGTATGGGAATTGTGGTGCGGTTCGACGTGCGGCGCACTAAATCATTCGGCTACAGAAAGCCGTAAGGACTTGTCCGCCGCGAGGGACTTATAGCGACCCATCCGCGGGGCGCACGCGGCGGCGCCGCGTCACAGAAATGACGCGGTACTGCTCCCCTAAAGCGCCAAGCGCGGAGGGGCGCAGCGTTAGCGAGTACCCGATGCGCCCACACGAACGCCCTTCGGGCACACGAACGGTTGGCGCAGGCTCGGAGGCGGGGTTGGATGATGTAAATCCCGGAAAGCGACGGGGATAAATAAGGGGGCGAGCGGAGCCCCCTTATTGAAAAAGGAGATCGGGTACGGTAAACAGGCAATTATGCCACAGAAACTATCCCCCATGGGAACGGAAACAAGCCTGATTTCCCCCCGAACGGCAGTCTGAAACTATCCCCCAGTGGAACGGAAACAGACATGCTTTGCCGCGAAGGGGCGGAAAAAAGAGGGGGTTCGGGGAGTTGTTCGGCGGGTGTGAGGCGGGGTGCGCCCCGCGCGGAGGGAAAAGACTAAAAACGTTCGGCTTGCTCAGTGAATATTCGCTTTTTCCGGCAAAAATTCGGCGAATATTCGGTTTGTTCGGTTGACACGGCGGAAATTATGTGTATAATATAATCATAAACCTTAATTCGGAGGGGCAGTATGAGCTTCGAAAACGAAAATACGGAATTCAAGGCACGGTTTACCGAGGAGATCTACAAAGAGGTCATAGCATTTGCGAACACGGAGGGCGGCGAGATATACGTCGGAATAAACGACAGCGGGGCGGTAGTCGGGCTTCCCGACGCGGACCTTGAGTTTACGCGCATCACAAACGGCATCCGCGACGCTGTGATGCCGGACGTCACGATGTTCGTGCGGTCGTCTATCGGAGACGGCGGCGTTGTGCGGATCACGGTGAGCGAGGGCAGCAACAAACCCTACTATCTCAAGGGAAAGGGGATCAGACCCGGCGGCGTTTATGTGCGTCAGGGGGCGTCGAGCGTGCCCGCCTCGCCGGAGCAGATCCGTATGATGATAAAAGAGAGCGACGGCGACAGCTTTGAGGAAATGCGCTCCATGACGCAGGAGCTGTCATTTGAGGCGGCGGCGAGCGCCTTTGCAAAATTCGGGGTGGAGTTCGGAAGAGAAAAGTTTCGCGCGCTCGGGATAACGGGGGCGGGCGGCGAGCTTTATACTAATCTTGCGCTCATCATCTCCGACCAGTGCGCGCACACAACGAAGGTCGCCGTTTTCGGCGACGGCGCGAACACCGTCTTCAGGGACAGCAGGGAATTCGGCGGCTCCGTCTTCTCGCAGCTTGAGGAAACGTTTAATTACCTCATGCTCTGCAACAAGACGGCGGCGTCGTTTTCGGGGCTCCTTCGGATAGAGGCGCGCGATTACCCCGACGAGGCGATCCGCGAGGCGCTGCTGAACGCGCTCGTCCACCGCGACTACGGCTTCAGCGGCAGCATCATCATAAACGTGAACGACGATCGGATGGAGTTTATCTCGATAGGAGGGCTTCTGCCCGGGCTTTCGACCGACGACATCATGATAGGGATATCGCAGCCGCGCAACAAAAATCTTGCCGAGATCTTCCACCGCCTGCACCTTATCGAGAGCTACGGCACCGGCATCCGCAGGATATTTAAGCTGTACGAGGATTGCAGGTCGAAGCCCGTGATCGAGGTGACGCCGAACGCGTTTAAGATCGTTCTGCCGAACATGAACGCCGCGCGCGAAAATGCGCCTTCGAAAATGACGGAGCAGATGAAAAAGGTCATGGACCACATCGCGGAGAACGGAAAAATCTCGGAGGCGGAGGTACGTGCGCTGCTTGGAATAAAAAAGACGCGCGCGTTCGACCTCATGAAGCAGATGTGTGACTTGGGCCTCGTCAGGTCGGAGGGCAGAGGCGCCGCAAAGGAATACAAGGCAAAATAAAAGCGCCGCGCGGGGCGAATGCCTTCGGGGTAATTCCTGATTGTCTACGCTCCCATGGGGGATAGATTGCGCTGACTGCTCGGGATAATTTCATGTATGTTTCCGTGCCCGTGGGGGATAGATTGCGCTGACCGCTAGGGGGGAAATCCTGATTGTTTCCGTTCCACTGGGGGATATTTTTCGCTGACCGCTAGGGGGGAAATCCGGCTTGGTTCCGTTCCACTGGGGGATAGTTTCTGTGGCATAACTGCCTGTTTACCGCACCCGATCTCCCTTTTCTATAAGGGGGCTAGCTCGCCCCCTTATAAATCCCCGTCGCTTTCCGGGATTTGCATCATCTGCTTGCGGTTTAGGGGAGCGGAGGGCGGGAGAACTCTAGTGACTTCTATCTTGTGTCGCCTCGGGTACTCAGACCGTCGCGCAGCGACGGTCCTCCGTCCCTCCGCGCAGGCGCTGCAATTCTCTAACCGCGTCGGTTCTGTGTCGCATTCCGGCGCGTGCGCCCCGCGGATATTCCGCTCGGGGTCATGCTCGGCAAGCAATTGCTTACGGTATTCTTTAGCCGAATGGCTTTCTCTGCCGAAGGCAGCGGGGGCATGCGATAGGCGGGTCTGTTCTTGCTCGGCGGAGATTAGAGCGGCGGTTTTCTGCCCGTATGGGAATTGTGGTGCGGTTCGACGAGAGGCGCACAAAATCATTCGGCTACAGAATGCCGTAAGGACTTGTTTGCCGCGAGGGACTTATAGCGACATATCCGCGGGGCGCACGCGGCGGCGCTGCGGCACAGAAATGACGCGGTACTGCTTCCCTAAAGCGCCAAGCGAGGAGGGGCGCAGCGTTAGCGAGTACCCGATGCGCCCACACGAACGACCTTCGGGCGCGCGAACGGTTGGCGCAGGCTCGGAGGCGGGGTTGGATGATGTAAATCCCGGAAAGCGAGGGAATCCATAAGGGGGCGAGCCGAGCCCCCTTATGAGAAAAGGGAGGTCGGGTACGGTAAACAGGCAATTATGCCACAGAAACTATCCCCCATGGGAACGGAAACAGGCAGGATTTTCCGCGAAGGGGCGGAAAAAAGAGGGGGTTCGGGGAGTTGTTCGGCGGGTGTGAGGCGGAGTGTGCCCCGCGGCGGGGAGGGATACGGATGATATCCCCCAAGGGAACGGAAACATACATGAAGTATCCCGAACGGCAGCCTGAAACTATCCCCCATGGGAACGGAAGAAAACAGGATTTGCCGCGAAGGGGCGGAAAGAAAAAGGTCCGGGGAAGGTTTTCCCCGGATTTCATTTTCTTACATCTTCCCCCTCAGCTCGACGACTTTGCCCCAGATGATGACGGGGAGGGTCTCGATCTCGCGGTTGGAATAGAAGATTGGGTCGTATTTGGGATTTGTGGAGATGAGCATGATGCCGTCGTCGCAGCGGCGGATCTTCTTGCACGTCGCGGTGTCGCCGTTCACGATGACGACGGCGATGTCGCCCGTTTCGGCTGTCGGCTGGAGCCGGACGATGACGGTGTCCCCGTCGAGGATGCGCGGCTCCATGCTGTCGCCGTGGATGCGAAGGGCGGCGTACTCCGTCGCAGGCATCGACGCGGGCAGCTCCTCAAAATCGTCTATGTCCGTGATCGCGTCGATGGGGATGCCCGCCGCGACGCGCCCGTACACAGGCACTCGCACGGCTCCGCGCGGCAGATCCTCCCTCCCTTCGAGATACGCGACCGTCACCCCGAGCTCGCGCGCGAGCCCTTCCTTTATCTCCGGCGGCAGCTCCGTCCGGCGGCGGAATATGTTCGTTATGTAATACTGCGGCTTCCCAAGCCGCGACGCTATGTATTGCTGCGTCTTCCCGCATTCCGCGATCGCAGATTTCAGTCGCTCTGTGTCTATCATGACGAATTTCTCCTTAATTCTTTTGATATTATGCCGATTTGCAAAAATATTTGTAAAATGGATTGACAATGCTAAAATTATAGCGTACAATATACTCGTGCCGTGCAGATATTTTAGCACACATCGTGACCGGTGTCAAGAGGCGCCGGAGGCGGGGCACAAAAAATTTGCGTCGGGGAGAGCGAGAGCTTTCGGTTTTGGGGGCGCGGGCTGGCGCCCGGTCTCATATGGGGGAATAAATCCCGTTTTTGTGCCGCTCTCCCCGACGCGGGGTGATCGGAGGCTGACGTGGGAGTTGACAGAAAGCACGCCGCCGCCGCGGCGGAGGCGCAGCGAGAATACTGCAGGCGCGAGGGGTTCCCGCTCTTCGCGCCGTACGACGGCATATGCTGGCGGTGCGGGCGCGACGTCTACGAGCGCGTCGGCGTGAAAGGCGCGGGGCGCGAGCTCGTCACATACTGCCCGCACTGCCACGTCAGTTTTGTTGAATAAATTTTTTAGGGGGGAGCGGATTTGGAGAAAAAACGGCTTTCATATGTGAAAGTATTCCTTGACTTTGCAAATGTCATCGAGCCTCTCGGCGACGCCGAGCGCGGGCGGCTGTTTTCCGCGATGCTGGAATACGGGCGGACGGGGCGCGCCCCGCAGCTCACGGGGAACGAGAGGTTCGTTTTCCCCGTCGCGAAGAGCCAAATGGACAGGGACGCGGCGGCTTACGAGGACGTCTGCGAAAAGAGGCGCGCCGCGGGCGCGCTCGGCGGCAGGGGGAAGAAAAAGGCGGCGGGCAAAAAATCGGCGGCTGCGGCGACAGGGGGCCCGCGCGAAAGCATTTGCAAAGAAGAAGAGGAAGAGGACGAGGAAAATGAAGAGGACGAAGACGAAGGCGAAGGCGAGGGAGAAGAAGTTGTAAAAGAAAAAGAAAATTCTCTCTCACTGACAACAATGACGGGCACGCACGCACACCCACGCGCGGGAGATCAGCGGGTTCCGGCAGAAAGGCGCAGGGGCGAGCCGGTGCATATCGGCGGGTGCGAGGACGAGGGTTCGGGGCATAACGGCGGATATGAGGACGAGGGGCGGTCGCATAACGGCGGATATGAGGACGGTGTTGCCGACGGCGGTCGGAGGCGTAACGGCTTGAAAGAGGGCGGCGGTGCTCCGCCGACGGCGGCGGAGGTGGCGGCTTTTTTCCGGGATGAGGAATGCATCGAGGATTCGCTGAAGCAGGCGCGGGCGTTCGTCGCCTACAATGAATCGCGCGGCTGGGACTGCCTCCCCGGCTGGCAATACATGGCGCGGCGGTGGGTGATCAACATGCGCGACGACGCGTTCACGCGGAGCGTGGAGGACTGGAGGAGGTGCGGCGGCGGGCTTTCGGAAAGCGGGGAAACGGATTTGTTCCTGTGAACGGGGAAGTCCTGCTCGGCGGCGCGGACGGGTGCCTATGAGATGCTTCATGTTTGCTTCCGTTCCCGTGAGGGGTAGGGGGTGCTCCCCGAAGCGGGATTTTAGGTTTTATTCCGCTTCCGCGGGGGTGTGATTGCGCTGACCGCTCGGGGGTAATCCGGTTTGGTTCCGTGCCCGTGGGGGGGTAGGGGGTGCTCCCCGAAGCGGGATTTCAGGCTTGTTTCAGTTTCCCATGGGGGATATTTTCCGGCTTCAAAACGCCTGTTTACCGTACCCGATATCCCTTTTCTCATAAGGGGGCTGGCTCGCCCCCTTATGGATCCCCGTCGCTTTCAGGGCTTTACATCATCTGCTTGCGTTTTCGGGGAGCGGAGGGCGGGAGAACTCTAGTGACTTCTATCTTGTGTCGCCTCGGGTACTCGCCGCGCAGCGGCTCCGTCCCTCCGCGCAGGCATAACAATTCTCTAACCGCGTCGGTTCTGTGCCGCAACTTGTATGCGTGCGCCCCGCGGATATTCCGCTCGGGGTCATGCTCGGCAGGCAATTGCTTACGGTTTTCTTTAGCCGAATGGCATTCTCTGCCGCAAGGCGGCGTGAGCCTGCGATAGGCGGGTCTGTTCTTGCTCGGCGGAGATTAGAGCGGCGGTTTTCTGCCCGTATGGGAATTGTGGTGCGGTTCGACGAGAGGCGCACAAAATCATTCGGCTACAGAATGCCGTAAGGACTTGTTTGCCGCGAGGGACTTATAGCGACATATCCGCGGGGCGCACGCGGCGGCGCTGCGGCACAGAAATGACGCGGTACTGCTTCCCTAAAGCGCCAAGCGAGGAGGGGCGCAGCGTTAGCGAGTACCCGATGCGCCCACACGAACGCCCTTCGGGCACGCACCCGCCCGTCGCAGGCTCGGAAATGCAAGCAGATAAAAGAGGACCGCCGTATGCCTCGAAGCGACGGGGATCCATAAGGGGGCGAGCCAGCCCCCTTATGAGAAAAGGGAGAATGGGTACGGTAAATAAGGGGGTGGAAGCCGGAAAATATCCCCCGTGGGAACGGAAACAAGCAGGAAGTGTTTTAAGCGGTTTGAGGCAGGCGGCGGGGAGATGGCTTTTGTCGGTGGGCGTGCGGGTGCGGCACGCGATGGGGGCGGGGTTTGGAGGCGTGCGTGTGTGCCGCGGAGGGGCAGTGCATCCCTTTCATCGAACAAATGTTCTATTACCGGCGGCAGCCTGTGGAAAACTTCCCTCAAACGTGTGGAAAACCGCGTTCCTCTGTGGATAAGTTCCCCGACATGCGTGTGGATAAGGCATTCCCGCGGCGGCGGGGCTGTGGATAACGTGTTGTGGGGGGAGGGGTGAAATATTGATACGGCGGGAGGGTGGGGAACGAATGCGAGGTATTTTAAGATTTGAGCATTATGGAAAACGAAAAGGAAATCGGGACGGCAGAGGCAACCGCAAAGGCGGCAGAGACCACGGAGGCAGCGGCGACCGAAGCGGATGCAGACATTGCCGAAGAGAACGAAATTTCGCTCTGCGGGGTACCGAAAAAAGACGTCATCGACGACATCTTCCGCCTGCGGCGCGACCTCATGCACAGCGACAGGACTACGCCGGGCGAGCGTCTGCGCGCGGCAGCGGACCTCGAACGCATGATGTCGGACACGGCGGCGGGCGGCGGTTCTTCGCCCCGGTTCGAGCTGCCGGCGCGCGTTGTCGGCAAAGCGTTCTCCGACATCAACCGCCGCATCGTGCCGAACGTCTCCTACGCGTTCGCGGGCGGGCGCGGCAGCGGAAAATCGTCCTTCGTCGCGATGAAGATACTGGAGCTTATGCTCGGCGACCCGCTCCTTCACGCCTGCGTCGTCAGGAGATATGCGTCGACGCTGCGCGATTCCGTCTTCGCCCAGCTCGAATGGGCGGCGGGCGAGCTCGGCGTCTACGACGCGTTCGTCTTCAACAAAAGCCCGCTCGAGATCACGCTGCGGGCGACGGGGCAGACCGTCTACTTCCGCGGCTGCGACGACGCGGCGAAGCTCAAATCCATAAAGCCTCCGTTCGGCTACATCGGCATCCTTTGGAAGGAGGAGCTCGACCAGCTCTCGGGCCCCGAGGAGGAGCGGAGCCTCGCGCAGTCGATACTTCGCGGCGGACCGAAGGCGTACGATTTTTCGACCTACAACCCGCCGCGCTCGCGGAAGAGCTGGGTCAACGCGCCCGCCGCCGACCGCGTCGTGCACAAATCGACGTACCTCGACATGCCGCCCGAATGGCTCGGGCAGAAATTTCTCGACGACGCCGAACACTTAAAAAAGACGTGCCCCGCGGTCTACGAGCACGAGTATCTCGGCGTGCCGAACGGCGACGGCGGGCAGGTGTTCGAGCGGCTCGACGTCAGGACGATATCGGACGAGGAGGCTGCCGCGGCGGCGGACCGCGCGAGGTGCGGCGTCGACTTCGGCTGGTTCCCCGACAGCTACGCGTTCGTGCGGGCGGCGTATTTTCCCGACCGCGAGGAGATCATGATCCTCGATGAGCTCTACGGGCAGAAGCTGTCGAACGAGGCGACGGGCGCGTACATCCTCTCGCACGGGTTCGCCGACAGGCGCGTCGTCTGCGACAGCGCGGAGCCGAAGTCGATCGCGGAGTACCGCGCGATGGGGATACCGGCGGTCCCGTCGGCGAAGGGTCCGGGGTCGGTCGCGCACGGGTTCCGCTGGCTCGCCGCGCGGAAGATAATCGTCGACCCGAGGCGCACGCCGGCGACGTGCCGCGAGCTCGTCGGCTGCGAGTACGCAAGGGACCGCGACGGCGCGCCCGTCGGATTTCCGACGACGGACGACCACGCGATCGCGGCGCTCAGGTACGCGTTCGAAGGGGACATGAGGGGGAGCCGCTCGGCGGCGCGTGGGAGCCTTTAAGGTTTATCATGATTTGTTCCGCTCCCGCGGGGGGCTTGGGGGGAAGTCCTGCTCGGCGGGCGGGGCGCTGACCGCTCGGGGGAAATAAGGTTTGGTTCCGTTCCCATGGGGGATATCATCCGGCTTCAACTCCCTTGTTTACCGTACCCGATCTCCCTTTTCTCATAAGGGGGCTCGGTCTCGCCCCCTTATGGATCCCCTCGCTTTCCGGGATTTGCATCAACAAACGGCGGTTTAGGGGAGCGGATGGCGGGGGAACTCTAGTGACTTCTATCTTGTGTCGCCTCGGGTACTCAGACCGTCGCGCAGCGACGGTCCTCCGCCCCTCCGCGCAGGCGCTGCAATTCTCTAACCGCGACGCCTCTGTGCCGCGCGTCACCGCGTGCGCCCCGCGGATGGGTCGCTATAAGTCCCCCGCGGCGAACAAGTCCTGATGACATTCTGTAGCCGAATAATTTTGTGCGCCGCACATCGAACAGCGGCACAATTCCCATACGCGCAGAAAGCCGTCGCTCTAATCTTCGCCGAGCAAGAACAGACCCGCCCATCGCAGGCTCACGCTGCTTTCGGCAGAGAAAGCCGTTCGGCTAAAGAAAACCGTAAGCAATTGTCTGCCGAGCATGACCCCGAGCGGAATATCCGCGGGGTGCTCACGCCGGAATGCGGCACAGAACCGACGCGGTTAGAGAATTGTTATGCCTGCGCGGAGGGACGGAGCCGCCGCACGGCGAGTACCCGAGGCGACACAAGATAGAAGTCACTGGAATTATAACGCCATCCGCTCCCCTAAAACGCAAGCAGATGATGCAAATGTCTCGAAGCGAGGGGATCCATAAGGGGGCGAGACCGAGCCCCCTTATGAGAAAAGGGAGATCGGGTACGGCAAACAGAAGGTTTGAAGCCGGATTATATCCCCCAGTGGAACGGAAACAAGCCGGATTTCCCGCGAAGGGGTGGAGGAAACAAGGGGCGGCGGGGTTTTCTGACGGCGGGCACAGGCGGGGGTGCCCCGCGGCGGGGAGAGGGAGTTTCATTCGTCAGGGAGGCGGGTCGCGGCACGCGGAGGGGGTGAGGGGGTTCGATGCAAAAATTCATTTTCGGAAGGAGAAGTATGAAAACAAAACAGAAATCAAGCGGGGTCGGGGGCCTCGGCGGGGCGGGCGAAAGCGGTCGCCCCGGGGAATACGGGGGTCTCGGGGGCGGAGCCTCGTCCCCGGAGCTCTCCCGTCTGCTCCACCGCTGCCGCGACGTCTACGCGGGACGCCCCGACTGGGCGGGGCGCGACGGCATCAGAACCGTAAACTTCGCGCGCACCGTCTGCGGGGAGATGGCGCGCCTCGCGACGCTCGGAATAAAAATGAGCGTCAGACCCGCCGCGGGAGCTGTGGCGGGTGCGGGAAGGGGAGCCGGTGCAGGAGCCGTTTCGGGTGCAGGCACGGGAGCCGGTGCAGGAGCCGTTTCGGGCACGAGAGCCGGTACGGGTGCCGCTGCGAGCACGGGAGCTTCGGCGGGTACGGGAGCCGGTGCAGGAGCCTCGGCGGGCTTCGCCTCCGCCTCCGCCTCCGCCGCCTCCGCCGCCTCCGCGGCGCGGGCTTCATGGCTCAACGCGGCGCTCGCGGGGGCGGCGCCGGGGCTGCGCGCCGCCGTCGAGTACGCGTGCGCGTTCGGCACCGTCGTCCTCAAGCCGAACCTCTCGGGCATCTCGCCCCCGGGCGGCGGCGTCGACGTCGTTCTGCCCGCTTCGTTCGCGGTCACCGCCGCCGACGGTCCCGCGGGCGGGCGGCGCATCACGGGCATCGCGTTCCTCGACAGGCGGCGCGGCGCGGACGGCAAGCTCTACACGCGCATCGAGCATCACAGGGAGCGCGGCGGCGCGTGGCGCGTCTCCAACATCGTCCTCTGCGGCGACCGCCGCGTCCCGATCACGGCGTCTCCGTTCGCGGGGCTCTGCCGCGACATCACGCTCGACGGCGCGCGCCGTCCGCTCTTCTCCGTGCTCCGCACGCCGGGCGCGAACAACGTCGACGTCCTCTCCCCGCTCGGTCTGCCGGTCTTCGCGGACGCGCTCGAGGAGCTCGCGGACCTCGACGTCGCCTACAGCCGCTTCGCGCGCGAGGTCTACGACAGCAGGCGTCTCGTCCTGCTCGATTCCGACCGCCTCTTCCCGACGACGGCGCGCGGGCGCGGCGCGATGCTCGAGGCGATGGGGCTGCCGGACTACGTCAAAACCGTGTTCGGCACGGGCTCCGACGACGTGTATCACGAGATCGACCCGTCGCTGCACGCGTCCGAGCGCGCCTCCGGCATAGAGCTTCTGCTCGACATGATCGCGCGCAAATGCGGCTTTTCGGGCGGATATTTCAGTCGGGACGGAAGCCGAGGGCTCCTGACGGCGACGCAGGTCGAGGCGGACGACAGGCGCACCGTCGCGACCGTGCGCGACGTGAGGGCGAGGCTCGAGGCGTGCATCGGCGGGCTCGTCGACGCGCTCGGCGAGGCGGCGGATCTTCTCGGCGTGCCGCGCGGGGAGACGGAGCTTCTCTGCGACTTCGGAGACGTGACCTACAACCGCGACGAGGACCGCGCGCGGTGGTACGGATACGTCCGCGACGGATATGTGAGCTTTGAGGAATACATGAGGCGGTTCGAAGGCGAGGTGACATCGTGATGGAAAAGAAAACGGCTGCGGCGGAAACGGCTGCGGCGGAAACGGCGGCGGCGGAAACGGCGGCGGAGGTCGTCCCCGCTGAGGCGGAGGCGGCAGCAGCAGAAGCCCCCGCGGCGGCGGCAGCGCCCACGGAGGCAACGGCAGAGGCGGCAGAGGTCACCGCGACAGATACTCAATATTGGCAAAACCGTGCGCTGGCGGCGGAGGCGGAGCTGCTTTGCCGCGAGCGGGAGGCGGCGCTCGAACGCGGGCTTTCGAGCGTCACGTTCACGTCACAGGCGGCGCGGCGCGACGTCGTGTCCCGCATCAGGGCGGCGCGTCTGCCGCTCGAGGGCGGCGAGCTTTGCGGGCTTGAGGGGCTGCTCTCGGCGATAAAGGCGGAGGACGCGGGCGCGTTCTCGGACACGGCTCCCGTCCGCTTCACGGAGCCGCTGTCGGGCGAGGACCCCGCGGGCGGCGACCCGTCGGCGCGCCGCCGCCTCATTATGGCGATACGCGACCGTGCCGAGCGGCGCGCCGCGATCGCGGAAAACATCGACTTATTTAAATAATTTACACGCAGAAAGGAAAACAAAATGGCAGACACAAATCTCATCAAAACGGCAGACATCGCGCGCGTTCGCGAGATCGAATTCGCGGAGACGTTCGGCGGCACGCTCTCGAAGCTGACGGAGGCGCTCGGCGTCTGCCGCCGCATCGCGAAGCAGTCGGGCGCGGTCATAAAGGCATACCGCGCGTCGGGCACGCTCGACACGGGCGAGGTGCCGGAGGGCGACGACATCCCGCTCTCGAAATACAAGACGGAGGCCGTCGCGATCAAGGAGATCACGCTCAAGAAATGGCGTCTCGCGACGTCGGCTGAGGCGATAATCGACCGCGGCTACGACGCCGCCGTCGAGGCGACGACGGACGAAATGCTCCGCGACGTACAGAAATCCGTACGCAAATCCTTCTTCGAATTCCTCGCGACGGGCACGTCGACCGCGACGGGCGCGACGTTCCAGGCGGCAGCCGCGCAGGCGTGGGGCAAGCTGCAGACGCTGTTCGAGGACGACGAGGTCGGCGCGGTCTTCTTCATGAACCCGCTCGACGTCGCCGACTACCTCTCGACGGCGAACGTCCCGATGGCGACGGCGTTCGGCATGACGTACATCGAAAACTTCCTCGGGCTCGGCACCGTCATCCTCAATTCCACGGTCCCGAAGGGGACGATCTACGCGACGGCGAAGAAGAACATCGTCCTCTATTACATCCCCGTCAACAGCGCCGACATCTCCGAGGCGTTCACGTTCACGACGGACGAGAGCGGTCTCATCGGCATCCACGAGGAGCCCGACTACACGAACATGACCTCACAGGACACCGTCGTCTGCGGCGTCGAGCTGTTCGCCGAGAGGCTCGACGGCATCGTCGTCTCGACGATATCGGCTGACTGATGAGCTTCGCCGACGGGAAAAGCTACGCCGCCCGCTTCAATAAAGAAATAGATGAACATTTGTTCAACAGGGCGGCGGAGCTCGCCGCGCGCGAGCTTGAATGCGCGTGCTGCTCGGACGGCGCGCCGCCGCTGCCCTGCCGCGCGCCCGAGGGGACGCCGGCGCGCGAGGCGCTCGCCGCGTGCGAGCTCGAGCTCATTGACGCGATAGTCTCGATGTGGGACGCGACGGCGACCGCCGCCGCCGCGCGCGGCAGGGTGGAGGACGAAAACGGCATGCACGGCGGCGTCATCGCGTCGGTCTCGGCGGGGAACGAGTTCGTCTCGTACAAATCCTCGGCGGCGCTTGAAAGCGTCGTCGAGCGCGCCGCCGCCGACGTGAATGTCCGCGCCGCGTGGGTCGCCTCCCTCATCCGCGCGCACCTTTCGGGGGTGAGGGACAAAAACGGCGTCCCGCTCCTTTACGGCGGGAGATACGAAAGGGCGGTGAGAAAAGAATGAATTTCTACGGCGAGGACGTCGTCCTCTTCTGCCGCCGCGGGGGGATATATTATCCGACGGCGATTTCGGGCGTGTGCCTCACGCTCGCAAGGAATTACGGTCCCGAGCCCGAGCGAATATCGGACGCCGACACGGTGAAGCTGGGCGTCAGGTACAGGCGCGACGGCGAGGGGAACATCACGGTCGCGGGCAGGCGGTGGCTGCCGCCGAAGGCGTTTGCGGAGGCGCTGGAGGCGGACGAGGAAGCATGGCAAAACGTCATGACGTTTGCCTTCGGGGACGTCGTTCTGACGCGGGACGCGGCGAGGACGCGGCGCGGGGAGGAATATTTTCGCCGCCAGAAGCCCGTCACGGACGCGGAATTTTCCCCCGCGTGCGGCGGGTTTTACGGCTACATCAACGGCGCCGCCGACGGGATCTACGCCGTGCGCGGCGTGCTCGGTCCGATGGGGATGATACCGCATTTCGAGATAACATTGGGGTAACGGAGGACGAAAATATGGCGGAAATGACCGCATTTGACGCGGCGCGCGCGCTTCTTTCGGGGACCGGGGCGTCCGAAAATATCGATCTCGTCCCCGTCGGGGGCGAATGTGAGGTAAAGTGCCTCTACGACATCGGCGGCGGGCGGACGCGGGAGCTCAAGGTCGGCTTCCGCCTCAGGCACCGCGCGCCGCACGCGGACGCGGACATGACGGCGGCGGCGCTTCGCGCGCTCGAGGAGGCGGCGGACGCGATGTGCCGCGAGCCCGCGGACGGGTGGCAGACTTTGTCGGGCGGGCGGCGCATCACGGATGTGAGGCGGGGCGAGGGGGCTGTCGCCGACACCGCCCGCGACGGCACGGTGACGCTCTCTTTGCCCGTGACGCTCTACATCAGGGAGAGAGTTGAAAATACAGACTAAACGAAAGGAAAAAGGAAAAAATGGTTGAGAGAAAATATCTCGCGCACTATCTTGACGCGGAGTTCGGCGGGGAGGACACCGATTACGTCCGCCTCGGACGCCATCTCGAGGAGTATTCGGAGGAGCTGAATCCCGACGTCGAGGTGACGAAAAACATCCTCGGCGAGCAGACGGTGGCGCACAACGGATACGAGGTGAGGGCGGAGGTCTCGCCGTTCTATTTCGACAGCTTCGACGACAAGCTGTCGGGGAAGATAATGGACCTCGCGAACACGCGCGCGACCGGCGACGCCTGCAAAACGACGCTCGTCGACGTCCTCATCAAGCCGGGCGACAAGGGCGCCGAGCCGACGGTCGTCTGGGCGTGGCGCGAGGACGTCTACGTCGTGCCGACGTCGGTCGGCGGCGACACGTCCGGCATCGGGCTGCCGTTCACGATCTACAAGGCGGGCGGCAGGGTCAAGGGCACGTTCGACCTGAAAACGAACAAATTTTCGACAGGAGAGTGAAATAAATGAAAGGGACGGAAGTGAACGGGACGGCGGGCGTCTCTGCGCGCACGTTTGACACGGGAAAGGTCCGCGTCGAGATAAGGGGCGGCGAGGGCGAGCTTTTGGCGTCGTTTTCCGTCGACCCGGGGGACACGGGGCTCGCCGCCCGCGCCGGTGAGGCGATGGAGAATATCGCGAAGGCGGGAAGAGACGCCGCGGGGATGACGGTGGAGGCGCTCGACGAGCTGCTAGAGCGCGAGGTCATGCGGACGCTGGGGAAGGGGTCGCAGAGCGAAGGCGGAGCGGACGACGATATCTTCCGCGTCGTGCGCCCGACGGCGGTCTCGGCGGACGGGGAGCTCTTTGCGGCGGCGGTGCTCTCGGCGGCGGCGGACGCCGTTCTGCCCGAGATGAAGAGGCGGCAGGAGCGCATGGCGGAGGCGGCGAGGCGGTACACGGAGAAGTATGCGAAAGCGGACGCTCCGGCAGCGGAAGATTGCGCGAGGGCGCAATCTTCGGACTTCAGTGCCGATAGGCGGTGAAGTTTCTTGATCCATGGTCCCTGCCGACGTCGCTTTCCGTCGGCGGGCGGGAATACAGGATCCGCACGGACTTCCGCGCGGTGCTCGACGTGCTCGCGGCGGCGGCGGATCCGGAGCTCGACAAAACGGCGGCGGCGCTCGTCATGATAAAAATCATCTACCCCGACGCGGAGACGATCCCGTATTGTGACCTTCCCGAGGCGGCGGAGGCGGCGTGCGCGTTCATCGACGCGGGGACCGAACGCGGGGAGAGCACAGCCGTGCGCCTCTACGACTGGCGCCGCGACGCGCCGCTCATCGCGTCAGCCGTCGCCGCCGTCGCGGGGCGCGACGTCAGGGCGGAGCCGTACCTTCACTGGTGGACGTTCCTCTCATACTTTCTCTCGGTCGGCGAGGGGGCGTTTTCCTCCGTCGTCGCGATAAGGGACAAAAGGAGGCGCAGGCTGCCGCTCTCGCAGGCGGAAGAGCGGTTCGTCCGCGAGAACAGGCGCCTATTCGCGCCTCCCGGCGGCGGCGAGGAGGAGGAACGGCTGCTCTCCATGATGCCGGTTCGGGTCGAAAAACAAACGGAAAGGAATGAAAAATCATGACACACGAGGCGTCATTCAAAAAACTTGACGGCGGCGCGACGTCGTCATTCGCGTCCGCGTCAGGCATCGCGGCGCTCGTCAGGCGGCTGACGGAGCTTCTGCTGTCTCTCGCGGACGCCGCGGCGGACGCGGAAAAGGCGGGGAGCAGCGCCGCGTCGGCGTCGTCATCCGCGGCGTCGGCGGCAAAGAAATCATCGTCCGCCGCGTCATCTGCCGCAGCGGCGGCGAAAAAGTACCTCTCGGGGCTCGACGAGATACGCCGCTATCCCGAAAGCGGCAGCTCCGGCGGCAGCTCGCGGAAGCCGTCGTCATCATCATCGTCATCATCATCGTCATCGTCATCGTCATCATCGTCGTCGTCGGCTTCATCATCCGCGTCGTCTGCGGAGAGGGCGGCAATACGCGCGGCGATGGAGGCGGTCGCCGAAGCGCTCGCGGCGCTGATAAATTCGAGCGCAAGCGCGGGCGCGGGCAACAGCACCGGCGCGGGTGCGAACGCGGGCTCATACGAGCGCCCCGACGCCGCGTCCGACGGCGCGCTCGACGGGAAAGCATACGGCGACGCGTTCGCGTCCGCGTTCGCCGCATCCGCCGCGTCCGCCGCGAGGGCGGCGTTTGCAAGCATCGCGGACGGGGCAAGGTCCGCGTTTTCGGCGGCGTCGGCGGTACTTTCGGACGCGCTCGGCAAGCTGCACGCATCTTGTGGGGCGGCGCTCGCGCCGTTCGCGGGGACAGTCACCGGCAGCGTGATGCCGTCCGTTTCGGGGGTGCTGCTCCCCGCGCTCGAGGCGGCGAACGCGGCGTTTTCCGCGCTCTCGGCTGCTGTGACCTCGCTCCTTAACGGCGCGCTGTCGCCGGTCGCCTCCTTCCTCGGCGGCGCGTTCTCGGCGGCGGCAAACAACGCGAAAGCCGTGCTCGGCGTCCTCTTCCGCGAGGGGGCGACGCCGCTCGCGCAATTCTTCTCGGGCACGTTTGCGGCGTCTGTCGGCATGGCGTCGGCGGCGGTGTCGGCGCTCTCGTCGTTCGTCGGCACGGCGGCGGGCGCGCTGTCGGGCTTTTTCGGCGGCGTCGTCATTCCGGCGGCAAACGGTGTCGTCAGCGCGCTCGTGCCCGCGCTCTCGGCGGTGCTCTCGGGCGTCTCGGAGGCGGCAGGAGGGGTGAAGGGCGTCATCGTCGGGCTGATGGGCTTTGCGGAGGACGTGTTCCTCGGGCGGTGGTCGGCGGCGTGGACGTCGGCGAAGGGCGCGTTCACATCCGCGTTTTCCGCGCTCTCGGGCGCGGTCAAGGCTCCCGTCAACGCCGTCATCGCCGTCCTGAACGGACTTTTGTCCGCCGTGACGGCGGCGGTCAACGCTGTTGGGTCGGCGCTCTCGGCGCTGTCGTTCAAGGTGCCCGACTGGGTGCCCGGCATCGGAGGGAAGAAGCTCGGCTTTTCGTTTAACGCGCTGCGCGCGCCGAGCCTGCCGTATCTCGCGTCGGGCGCTGTCATTCCGCCGAACGCGCCGTTCTTCGCCGTGCTCGGCGATCAAACCTCGGGCACGAACGTTGAGGCGCCGCTCGAAACGATAAAGGACGCGGTGAGAGACGTCCTCTCGGAGCGCGGGGAGACGGGAAGCAATAATAATGTCTACCGCTTCACGGCGCAGATCGGGCGGCGCGTGCTGTTTGACGAGCTGATCGCGGAGGCGCGGATGAGGCAGGCGGCGAGCGGGCGCGACCCGTTTCTGCTCGAATGAAAGGTGAGGTACAAAAAATGGAACAGGAGCTTATAAAAATCGACGGCGTCGCGGTCCGCCAGCCCGACGAGGGGCTTGGCTACGACTTCGAGACGACGTACACGGCGGACACGACGCGCACGCAGGACGGCGTGCTCCACGCCTCGGCGATGTTCACGGTCGAATCTCTCTCGTACTCGGCGACGAACGTGTCAGCCGCCGAGATGGCGGAGCTTTTGAGGCTGACGGCGGGCGGCAGGACGTTCACGCTGCACTATTTCTCCCCGAAGGAGGGCATGTGGCGCGACGGGAGGTTCTACGTCGGAAAAGGGAGCATGTCATTACGCCGCCTGAACCGCGGCTCAGAGCGCGCCGACAGCATCGAGTTCAGAATGACGGGGGTGGATCCGATATGATAACGGCTGGTGAAAATCTGCGGGCGGCGATGGAGCGTTCGCGGGCATTTAAGGCATATGCCGAGGTCACGTTCAAGGACGGCGGCGAGGCGTCGATAGGAGATAAAGAAATCGTCGTTTCGGGCGGCGGAAACACGCTTTCGGATTCGGCGGGCGTCGGCACGTTCCCGGTCGGCGAGGCGGTCTGCCGCTCGGTGACGCTTGAGATATTGCCGGGGGAGGACCTTGCGGGAAGGGACTTTTTCGGCGCGGAGATAAGGCTTTCGACCTCTCTTGAGGACACGGAAAAAATCCCGCTCGGGAGCTTTACGGTCACGGAGGCGGAGGAGACAGGCGGGCGCGTCAGGCTGACGGCGCTCGACGACATGCGCCGCGCGGACAGGGATTTTGCGTCCGTCCTGCCGTCGCTGACGTTCCCGACGACGGCGGGCGAGCTGTGGCGCGGCATCTGCAAAACGTGCGGACTGCAATATTCGACATCCGTCTTCAGAAATTCGACGTTTGTCGTCGACAAAGCGCCCGACGGGGAGCTGACGTGCCGCGCGGTGCTCGGCGCGATAGCGGCGCTTGCGGGCGGATGCGCGCGCGTCGACCGCTTCGGCGTCTGCGGCGTCGTCGCCATAGACACCTCGGATGAGACCGAGGCGCACGAACCCGCCGCGTGGGCGGAGTTGACGGCTGACACCGAGGACATCGTCATCACTGGCGTCCGCGTCGGCGACGGCGGCGGCGAGTTCTCGATGAGCGGGCGCGAGGGCTACGTTATAGAGCTTGAAGAGCCGCTCACAAGTGGGGACAGCGGGCATCTTCAGACGGCGGCGGACCTCATAGGCGAGGCGCTGACGGGACTTTCGTTCCGCAGATTTTCGGGGACGCTGCCCGCGTACCCGCTCGCGGAATTCCTCGACGCCGTGAAGATAAGGGACGCGAACGGGAAGACGTGCCGTTCGTTTGTCACCGACATGGAATTTTCCTTCTTCGGGAAAACGGAGCTCTCGTGCTCGGCGGAGCCCGCCGCGCGAAGGGAGAGCAGATACCGGTCGCCTTTCTCGAGGGCGGTGACTGAGGCAAAGCGCATGGTCGATGCGGAGAGGACCGCAAGGGAGGCGGCGATCGCGGAGCTGTCGGGCAGGCTCGCCGACGCCTCGGGAATGTATATCACCGCCGAGCCTCAGCAGGGCGGCGGGAGCGTTTATTATATGCACGACAAGCCCGACCTCGCCGACAGCGGCATCGTCTGGAAGCTGACGGCGGACGCGTTCGGCATCTCGACCGACGGCGGAAAATCGTACCCCTACGGCTTTTCGGTCACCGGCGAGCTCATCACAAAACTGCTCTACGCCGAGGGGATAGATGCCGACTACATCGATACGGGTTCCATCGTCGCGAGAGACGGAGAGGGGAACGTCGTCTTCTCCGTCAACGTCGAAACTGGCGACGTCGTCATCTCCGGCGACAGCGTGAGGATCGGCG
>CANRKP010000071.1 GCA_947631245.1 uncultured Clostridia bacterium | reverse complement strand
CTTGACGTGTGTATCGGCGTTTCTTCGGTGAAGAACAGGTCGGGTCTGTCGAGCGGCAGGTCGCCGTATACCTCGTCCGTGCTGACCTGATGATACCTTGTGATGCCGTACTTTCTGCACGCATCCATCAGCACCTGCGTGCCGAGAATATTCGTCTGAAGGAATACCTCTGGATTCTCTATGCTTCTATCAACGTGACTTTCCGCTGCGAAGTTCACGACAATATCGGGATGCTCTTCTTCGAACAGCTTGTATACGCCCTCACGGTCGCAGATGTCGAGCTTCACAAAGCGGAAATTCGGCTTGTCCATGACGGATGCAAGCGTCGAAAGATTTCCCGCATATGTCAGCTTGTCAAGGCACACTATGCGGTAGTCGGGGTGAGCGTCGAGCATATGGAATATGAAGTTTGAGCCGATGAATCCGGCCCCGCCTGTCACAATGATCGTCATATTTACACCTCAAATTTAATTTTTGATTCGCTGAGCGTCGGATGATGCTTATCCTTTTCGCTTAGGATTATTTCGCCGACTTCCGGCCATTCGACGCCCACATCGGGATCATTCCACATTAACCCGCCCTCGTCCTCGGGGTGATAAAACTCGTCACATTTATACGCAAATTCCGCTGTCTCAGATACGACGATAAATCCGTGTGCAAATCCACGCGGAACCATGAACTGGCGCTTGTTTTCTTCGCTCAGAAGGCCGCCGACCCATTTGCCATAAGTTTTGCTGTTCTTTCTCAAGTCGACTGCGACGTCAAAGACCTCGCCTTTTAAAACGCGGACGAGCTTTGCCTGCGGGTGCATTTTCTGAAAATGCAGACCACGCAGAACGCCCTTGCGGCTGCTCGATTGATTGTCCTGCACGAACGTATAGCCAAGTCCTGCCGCCTTGAATTCCGCCTCATTGTACGTCTCCATAAAATAGCCGCGGTTGTCGCCGTAAGCCACCGGTTCGATTATGTAAACGCCCTCTATTTCCGTTTTAATGAAGTTAAATTTGCCCATATCAATATATCAGCTTCCCCTCCGCCGCATTTTTCAGATGTTGCCCGTATGGAGATTTTCCGTACTTTTCAGCGGAGAGCAAAAGTCTCTCCTTCGTTATCCACCCGTTCTTATATGCGATTTCCTCAGGCGCAGATATCTCAATTCCCTGCCTGTTCTGTATCATCCTCACGAAGTCCGTCGCCTCGGCGAGACTGTCCATAGTGCCCGTGTCGAGCCACGCAAATCCGCGACCCAAAAGCTGAACGTCGAGCTTTCCGTCATACAAATACATCTTATTCAATGTAGTTATCTCGAGCTCGCCACGAGCCGACGGTTTGACCCGTTTTGCGTTTTCCGAGACGCCCGCGGGATAGAAATACAGCCCTGTGACGGCATAATTCGACTTTGGAGCAGTCGGCTTTTCCTCGATAGAGACCGCGTGTCCGTCACTGTCAAATTCGACTACACCGAACCGTTCGGGGTCGGGGACATAGTAGCCGAACACCGTCGCGCGCCCCGATTCGGCGTTCGACACGGCCGCACGGAGCGATCTTCCGAAACCGTTGCCGTAGAATATATTGTCGCCAAGGACCATCGCGCACGGCTCCTCACCGATGAAGTCTTCGCCGATGATAAACGCCTGTGCAAGTCCGTCCGGCGACGGCTGTTCTATGTACGAAAGCTTTATGCCGTAATCCGACCCGTCTCCGAGCAATCGTTCAAAGTTTGGCAGATCGGACGGCGTCGAAATTATGAGTATGTCGTTTATCCCCGCGAGCATTAGCGTCGACAGAGGATAATATACCATAGGTTTGTCGTACACAGGCAAAAGCTGCTTCGACGTCACCATTGTGAGAGGGTAGAGCCGGGTTCCGCTGCCGCCGGCGAGGATTATTGCACGCATTTTTATGTCCTTTCAGATTTTGGAGGAAGTCAAAACAAATCCGTTTCAGCAACCATCAACTCATACAGCTTTTCTATATTTTTCTCAATATTAGCTTTATTTAGTTTTGAATAGTCATTTTTTCATCATTATTTTAGATGAAAAATTGTACTTGACGACCTTGCAGGTAAATCCATCGACAATTGAATATAGTGGAATATCTTTTGTAATGACTGCTCCAGCAAAAAATACAGCGTCGTGATCTATGTGTACGCCGAATAAAATAGTTGCACACTGTCATATCCATAAATTATATGATATGTAACTTTAATAGTATAAATTCAATATAAAATGTCTAATTTATCACATATAAGACGACATAATTTATATGACATATTTTATATACGCTATAATGTTTTACATTTTTTCAATTAAAAACTATTTAGCTTAATCTTTTTCATAATATTGCTTAAACAGAGATCAACAATCTAATTTTTTCCTAGATTTCTCCACTTATTCTTTCTTTAAAATTGGTAGTACAGTCATTCTTGGTTTTTGTGGCGAAACTACAGTGTAGTCTGGGATGGGTTTATTAATTACACAATTCGCCCCAATAACACAGTTTTTTCCAATGTTAGCTCCTGGTAAAATCATGGCTCCCGCACCAATATGTGACCCTTTCCCGATATGAATTGGGGCAGATATTAAATCTTGCTTTATAATGGGGATATCTCTGTCAAAATAGCCGTGAATTGATGTATTCACCATTGCGAATTGTCCAAATGAAACACTGTCTTCAATCACCAGTTTATCTGTCGAAATAATTTCAACATACTGAGACATTGTAACATCATTTCCAATTGTTATTGATGGATTAAATGTTTGATCATTATATCTACTAAATGTTTCTATCCTTAGTCCTGGCAAAGCAACTACCCGATCTCCTATCTCGACATTTTTCACTCTCTTTACAATAAGAGGTTTTTTGATATTTGTATTTAATCCGACTTTTTTGAATTTATGATATAGTAGTACCCACTTAATCAAATACCTCAAAATATGGTATACTTTATATCTAAAAAAACTGTATATCTCTTTTATAATATTCATACACTATAGTTCCTTTGTGTACTGTACTTATTTTTGGAAATAGACGGCAATTATTTATTATTATGTTTTATTTATAATCATAGTGTTGTTAATAATTTATTCTAGGCAATATAATCTACTCATCTATAACAATAATGATTTCTCTTTAAAATCTTACGTTTATTCATATACTATAAATAATATGATATGTAATTTTCAGGTGAATACTTTATCAAGGCAGCATCGTCAAAACTAAGCTTATTAATTCATAGAACGAGTATCGTTAAAAATTTCTCTATTTGACAATGCTACTCCGAGATTTCTTTTGAAGCACTGAAATAAATCTATAATAGAAGAAAACAAATCTTTTCTTTTATACTCATTTTTTATCATCCCTTATTTACTAATTCAACCGCTCGCTTAACAGCTTCCAAATAAGCAGTTCCGTATCTTGTGTCAGGCTCAAGATACGCTCCCTCTCCCCATTCGTTCCATGCGGTTAAAAATACATATTCTTTTCCGTGCTCTTTCGAAAGTTGAAGAAGCCTTGTAAAGTATTTTTCAAAAAGCTCGGGAGTATCGCCTTTAATGATACTTCCAATTTTCCCTCGTCTTGGAGTGTCATCATAACTGACAAATCCACTATAATATATATTTTTGCTAGCTAAATGTCTTGCATATTTAATTATTCTATTCCATGACTTTCTATAGTTATATAAATTCGGTCTATCCAGTTTTTTATTTATTTCCTTTCTTAATTTCAGAGAGACTCTCCCTACAAAGGATTCACGCGATAATATACTCTGAGCAGGTTCATATAAAGCAGAAAACTCAGATATAGTTTTACACTCTTTATTCTTTTTGCTAATCGCAAAAATACCATCGAAGCCCTCATCGTGTGCAAGCATATCCCAATATCTCAACATTTCTTTTAGAGTATCCGTGCCGTTTTGAGGATTAAAAAATACAAAGACCGGTTTATTATTTATTTTTATATACCTATCATCCTTAAAAAACAACAACAAATACTCAAAATGCTTTTTCCAATCTTTCTCATTCCCATAGTCCAGATTTGCAAGTATGCCATTATCATTCTGATTTTGTTTTTTATTGTCAAAAACTGGGGCATAGCTATTAGACAATAGCATCTTTTTCCATGTACGTACCCATGATGCATTATCCCAGATGAATAAATAATTTATATTTATATCTTTGCTATCCCTAAGTAATTCCGCTGGCCTTTGCAAAAGCATTTGATTGGAATTAAACCAATAATGATATATGCCGAAACCATAAATTCCATATTTTTTTGCGAGATTTGCCTGCCATTTTATCGAATTTACGTCAGAAAGGTCGTAGTAATATTCATTTTTTGGTTTTCTAGGCTGCTCGTGCCATTTGTAAAAAGGTACCGCTTTTTTTGCAGCAACCCAATCTGTAAATCCCTCTCCCCACCATTCGTCGTTTTCGGGAATTCTGTGAAATTGAGGAAGATAATTAGCAATGATTTTAATTGAATTTTTATCTACCATGGTATTACTATCCTTTTCAATATAGATATAATGAGCTTACAGATAATACTTGATTTGAAATATCTTATGAAGTATAAATTCAATATTCTCAAGTATCTTTAGCGCCAAACACATAAAAAATTGAATATTATACAAATTCATTTATAAATGCTTTATCATCTAAGTTAATCTGCTCAAGAGCTATTTTTTTCTTCCTAATGGCATACTCTTTTTTATTAGCATAATTACTTTCATCCAACAAAAAGTCGATTCCACGCGTTATTGATTCAATAGAAAGAGAATCGACATATACCGCCGAACCCATGGCTACTTCAGGTATTGAACTAGTTCGTGAAAGAACCATAGGCTTCTCGTGAAGAAGTGCTTCCAAAATCGGAAGACCAAATCCTTCGCTTTTTGATATAAACAATAAGAATTTACATTCGGAGTAAAAACGGTCTAATTCAACATCATCGACATATCCCATTAGTAGAACTTGGTTGTTTAATATTGTACTATTAATTATTTTCCGTTCCTTTATCATCTTTATCTGTTCACAGCTGAGGCCCGTTGCAACGAATTTAATACTGCTGTTATTAGACGCGATAACATATTGCTCGAATGCTTTTATAGCGCGAACAAAGTTTTTTTCAGGTCGTCCAGCACTGACAAAGAAAATATAGTTTTTGTCCAAACTATAATCCTGAGGTAATATGGTATTTCTAAATACTCCTTGATAATAAGAAATTACATACTTAATATTCTTATATTTATTAAGGCAATTCATAGAATATGAAGAATCCGTAAAGACTTTATCAGCCAAAGTAACAATCATATTTATGGCAAAATTACATTCTATTGAATGCAGTCTACGGCCAAGCCATAATAACATGTAATTACTTTTTATGCCCTCTTTTAACAATCCGTCATATTTATCAAGCGTATGCTCATTGTATCGACAATCATGTATTGTGCAAAAAATCAGAGTTGCAGGATTATTTAGTTTAAAATCTTTCATTTCTTTTGCATATTTAAAAGAGTCATCAACCTGCGGTATAAACAATATGTCACCCGCACAGCTTTTCAAATCCGTCAATGTATTAATTGAAATGCACTTTGCATATTTCCCAATATCTAACATTTCAGAAATATCGTTTTCTAAGCCCTTAGGACAAATTAAAAAAATGTTGAATTTTTCTCCTTTATTGCAAATCAGCAGTTTTGAAATTCTCTTGGTATAATTATTTCCTCCATTAAAAGCTCCTGAAGATTTAGAAACCTCAAATGAAAAACGAGCATCAATAAATAAATTCTTCAATTTTAACACAACCTCCGCGCTTTTTCAAACTCTATTTCTTTAGAATAAATTTCAGCAAAAAGCATTACAAGACACATAGGTCTGTACAATGTCATTCCATCTGTTAGTAGCATGCAGACCGTCATGGTTATAACAAAACTTCTAAAAATTATTGTCATCATTTTGTCGCTTATATTTCTAAAAGCAATACAGACAATCCCCCAGTAATAATTTACAAACGCAATCAGGCCCGCTGCTCCAGTAAAATAAAGTGATGAAATAAAACTGTTGTCTGATCCGGCAAAAATCTCACCGCATTTATATCCTTTTCCAAAAATTAACTGTATAAATGGGAATTTGCAATAGTTCTCGATTCTAGATTTCCACACTTCGAGTCTTCCACTTGATGCTGAATTTAACGACGTAAAGTCTAATTTTATAATAAACTCGAAAGACTTAACTACTCTACGTTGCCAAAAGTCTTTTAAATAGTTATTTGATGAAAATGCGAATATTGCAATCAATATAAAAGAACATAGTATAATAATTCTTCTTTTTGTAAAAAGATTGCTGGAAATAATTATATAAATTGCACACACTGCAATTGCCAAAATCGCAGCCCTTGTATCAGAAATAACCACACAAATTGATGAAATTATCACCGCCAATAATGCCTTAAATATATTCATTCTATTAAATAGACATTGTACTGCCACTATTATAATAAGCACCATCATAAATGAAAATGTAGCGGGCTCCGCAAATACGCCTCCAGCTCTATGCAGCAATCGTCCATTAACAATAAATGTTTGTGGCGCCATATAAAGTGTGCTTTGAATTAAAAATAAAATTATTCCTACCAAGCCTGAGACTATACCAAAGCTAAGCGTACATGAAATAATCTCTTTTTTTTTCATCAATATTGCTTTTGAACTATTAGAAGCAATAATAGGAATGAGTAGTATTTCCAAAAGCCTTATCCATTTAAGAACAGCACGGGTATAAAATACACCATCATAAATACAAGCAATTACTATCGACATGAAGCATATTGAAACATACATCGCAAGCGGAACTAGCCTTTTAGTAATTTTTATTCTGCCATTTTGAAGCAACTGTATTACAAAAAATGCTGGGACAAAAATGTCTACGAAATTAATAAGTTCGCCTTGAATATATACACCTGGTAGCATAATTATTGCTGCAAGTAATAAATACATGGATTTTTTCATTATACCAATCCTCTAAATATAAGCAGCTGTTATCTAATGAGATCTTTATGAAAAGAAATTAATATTGCAAAAAGTAATATCATAGGTTGAATTTTTTATTAGCATCTAATATATTTATATATATTTTATTTATATTATTCTTTTTGCTCGTATTATTTAATTTTATATTTTTTAATAGAATAACTGTTTTATATCACATCTTTAAAAGCTGTTCCTGCTTTTTTGAGTACTTTTTCTGATTATGTATAACGCAACATAACGCTTCAATAACGAGCAAACTGCTAATAGCTAAAAGTCATGGCAAGTTTAACCATTTTTATTACGCATAAAATTTAACAATACCTCCGCAGATTTTTTCCAGCTAAACCTTTCAAGCACTCGTTCTCTATGCTCCACCGGTTGCATCAACAGTTCCTCAAGATTAACATTCCAGTCTAAAGAATTAATATAATGTACGCTTTTACCCAAAACTTCTGGCATAGCAGTTGAGTTAGAGCATATGACATCAACTCCGAGCGCCAATGCTTCGAGCGGCGGTATACCAAATCCCTCATAAAGCGACGGATGTATAAATGTTCTGCAATTTTTTATCAGCGCACAAGCATCTTCATCTGAGATAAACCCGAGCATATGCAAGTTTTCTGGAATCTCAAACTTATCAGTCTCATAATACTTGCCCGCAATCGCGTAAACACAGTCGGGATTGTACTTTGCGTTCTCTATGATCCATTTACCGTTTTTATTGCGCGATAGAGTTGACAACGAGAAAAAATATTCCTTAGGCTTTAAAAATGGGTATCTTTCCTGCCAGTCAAGGCTCTCTTTAAACTCTAAAACGTGTTGCCAGCCATTTGGAATAACATTTATTTTCCCTCTTGCGTGAGGGTAATACTTCTCGATTTCTCCTTTACTGAAATTGCTGACAGTCGTTATCGCCTTTTCGTGTCTCGCAACATACCAATATTGAAACACATGCCACAAACGCGATAGTCTGTTTCTTAATGTTTTATAATCTTTCGGATTGACTTTATACATAATATCGTGGATTGTTGTGATCCCCGGCTGAACAAACAGTGGGCAAATATTGCAAAAATTTATGCAGGTGACGTCTTTATGCTTTTTGAGATATTTTCTCAAGTCAGTCTGTTCCCAAATCATACCAGTGTGCTTGCCGATAGTCTCGACCTTTATATTTTTCAGATCCAGTATATCATTTGCTTTAATCGGTACGAGCAGTGTGACTTCAATGTCCTCGTCAAGGCATTTGTCAAGCGCCTTTGTTATTTCACGTGCATATCTCACGATGCCCTGCATCCTGTCGGCAAGAAATTTACCGTTAATTACATATTTCTTGCCCATTAAGCTCACCTATCAGCTTCATCAGATTCTTCTCAAATATCTCTTCAGTAAAATTTTCAAGCACTCGCTGTTTAGCAGCTTGCCCATACTTTTCTCTCAGTTCAGGATCATCTGCAAGTTTTTTCAGTGCTTCAGCATACGCCTTGCTGTCACCGTTCGAGCATTCAATTCCCGTAGCACCGTCTAAGCTGACATAATTTACTCCACTGCCGGGGATTGAAAATGTAACCGCAGGTTTGCCGAAATACATTCCCTCGGCAAGGGCTATGCCGAATGCCTCGTTTTTAGTAATAGACGGGAAGCAGAAAATGTCGCAAGCTGTAAGATACGCCGTAAGCTCACTGTCGCTGATTTTTCCCAAAAACTCGACATTTTCAAGTCCCTTCGCCTGCTCCTTGAGCTCGTCCGTCAGCGGTCCGCTACCGCCTATGTAAATCATAAAGCTGTTATCGAGATTTTTAGCCGCATCGATCAAATATTTATAACCTTTATATGGGACATGACGACCAATCCCAAAACAAATCGTTCTACCTGTGTTTTTTTTGCGTATTTCAGACACAGTCTTCCCCGTAATTTCGTCTGTCTTAAACCTTTCGAGACTGATACTGTTATTTATGACAACACATTTATCCTTAAATTTGCTTAAATATTGACTGCCATCAATATACGGTGCACTCGTTGCAACAACCTTGTCAGATCTCTTTAATAGCTTTAGATTCTGCATATGAAAAATCTTTCCGAGAATCTTCTGCTTTGTAATATCAAGATGCCAATAAAGAATCAGCTTTGTTTTCTTTTTCAGATTCGGCAGTAAAAACGCAGCAAGATATGGGCTCGGATAATGGAATATTACGATGTCAGGATCAAAACTTTTCATCAACCTCTTAAGCTCACCGGGATATGTAAGAGAGATAAGCTGCGACGCAACTTTTGCTATGCATCCGCAGCGCCTTACCTCGATCCCGTCGACTTTGTCTGTCACAGTCTCTTTTCTATGGCATACGATTCCGCCGTTCTCGGCGTCTTCGTTGAAGCAAATTATTTTTTGCTCAATATTTTGATTTTTCCTCAAAGCATTTGCAACATCTCTTGCTACCTGTTCGATCCCGCCTATACGCGGATAAAATCCGCAGACGACCTGCAAAACTTTAGTCATTTTACTGTCCCACTCTATTTGATATAGGCTTCCACCATCTCCCTAAGCGCATCAAAAACGCTGAACTCCGGCTTCCAGCCTAACTTTTCACATATCAGTGTATTATCGCAACATATCGCAGGCGTGTCTACCGGTCTGAATCTTGCGGGGTCGACCTCGACTTTTATCTCCTGCCTGCTGAACTTCAATATGTAATTCAGCATATCGTCAAGCCCGTGTGCCATGCCGGAGCCGACGTTATATACAGTCTCGCAATCGTCGCTTTCAAGTATCATCCGGTATGCCCTCACAATGTCCTTTACATGGCTGAAATCGCGCTTGGCCGAGAGATTTCCAACCTTTATGACACCCGGCTTGCCTGACTTTTCAATCTCGGCGACCTGCTTGCAAAAGCTCGGCAGCACAAAGCTGTCCGACTGTCCCGGGCCGGTATGGTTAAACGGTCTCACGCAGTATATCTTCATGCCGAAGCGTTCCCTGTAAATCTCCGCGAAACGCTCCTGAGCAGCTTTCGAAATACCGTATGGATTATTCGCGTTGAGGGGATTTTCCTCGCTTATGGGCTTGTCCGAGGCTTCATATTCTTCGCTCGAACCGACAAACAGTATTTTCGGCGTTTTCTCAAGACGCCTTGCCGCTTCGAGTATGTTCAATGCACCTGTGACGTTCACCGAAACTGTCGTCTGCGGAATATTCCACGATTGTCCTACGCTGCTAATTGCAGCGAGGTTTACTATCATGTCCGGAACCGTTTCTCTTACAACTCGCTCCACCGAACCTGCGTCCAAAATATCCGCAAACGTAAACGGCATGGCGTCTGTTTCTCTTATGTCTGTGCCGATGACCTCGTAGCCGTGTTCTGTAAATTCCCTCGCTAGATACGGTCCGACAAATCCCGAAGCGCCGAAGATAAGGATTTTCATCACGTTATCCCGGCTTCTTTTTTTGCAAGTTCCAAGTCGTGCTTTGCCATCAGCGCGCACAGCTCTTCATAGCTTGTCTTCTGCGGATCCCAGCCGAGCTTAGTCTTTGCTTTCGTCGGGTCACCCCAAAGATTTACAACATCGGTCGGTCTGAACCATTGAGGATTTACGCACACGAGCATCTTGCCTGTCTTTTTGTCGTATCCCTTTTCATCGATCCCGCTGCTTTCCCATCTGAGGTCGATCCCTACATGCTTGAAGGCGAGTTCCGTAAACTCTCTGACCGTGTGCTGAGCGCCAGTTGCTATAACGTAATCGTCCGGCTCGTCCTGCTGGAGTATCAGCCACATACATTCGACGTAATCCTTTGCATAGCCCCAGTCGCGGAGAGAGTCAAGATTTCCAAGTTCGAGATGATCCTGAAGTCCGCACGCTATCCTTCCTGCGGCAAGAGTTATCTTGCGCGTGACAAAGTTGTCTCCTCTTCGCTCGGATTCGTGGTTGAACAATATTCCGTTGCAGGCAAACATTCCATACGCTTCCCTGTATTCCTTTATCATCCAGTACCCGTACTGTTTTGCGACCGCATAAGGGCTGTACGGGTGGAACGGCGTTTTTTCGTTCTGCGGACACTCCTCGACCTTCCCGTAAAGCTCAGACGTGGACGCCTGATATATGCGGCAAGTTTTTTCAAGCCCAAGCATATGAACTGCTTCTAAAATTCGGAGAACACCGAGCGCATCAACATCGCCGGTGTACTCTGCCGCATCGAAGGAAACCTGAACATGACTCTGGGCAGCGAGATTGTATATCTCGTCAGGTTTGACCTCTCCGACAATGCGAATAATGCTCGACGAATCAGAAAGGTCACCGTCGTGGAGCTTTATTCTGTTGATAATGTGATCGATCCTCGACGTTGTGGAAACCGACGACCGGCGAATGATGCCATGCACCTCATAACCTTTTTCCAAAAGAAGCTCGGCAAGGTAACTGCCGTCCTGACCGGTAATACCGGTGATTAGTGCTTTTTTCATTGATATTTTTCCCAACTTAATCACATATTTTTTCAATTTTGTCTGTTATAAAATTAAATAGCCTTGTCTTAGCAAACGCAGGTTCCAGCCATTTCCGTCTTGGAATATCTATAATACTACAGACTGTGAATACTGCTACTACCACAAATATCACATATAAAACATTGTGCTCTAGAATCCATGCTTCTGAGTTGAAAAATGTCGGCCACAAAAGTGGAAAAAATGCCGGTACTTGATGAATTATATATACCGAAAATGTTCCCTTTGAAGCACTGTTTATAAAATGATTCGCACGCGGCTTCATAGTAATGAAGAAGTGGAAAATCAAGCTTGCAAGTAGAATATTTGGCAACGACTTTATATCGCTGCTGTATACATCAGATACTCTATTTAGGGCTTTAAATAGATTGCTATTACTTATATTTATCAACGTAATATATCTTATAGACGCTAAAGAAATGTACCCCCCCCCAAACAAAATTATACTATATATGCCTTTCCATCTGAATTTCGGAGAATATTTTTTGATCGTGCCTACAACAAGATAAACCGAAGCAAACCAAATAGTATCACATAAAAATCCTTGCTGTTCTGAAAGAATTGTGCTGAGCAAAGATAAAAAAATAAAGAAGAGAATTGAAAAAGAGATGAGTTGTTTCCTATCCCATTGCAATATTTTATCTAGAAAAGGCTTAAAAATTAGCAGACACAGGAACGACGAAGCAAACCATAATGCTCTACCTACAAAGGGCATAAATCCATACACAATCAGTTTTAAAGGAACCTTTTTATAATCAATAATCAGAGCAACTATAGTAAAAATTGAGGTATATAAGTACAGTTGCCCGTACATTTTCAGTATCCTTACGGCGCTGAATTTTGCATCAACCATGTACCATACGGCAATCAGCAGAAAAACATTTACCGCTATCCTAGAGCCATTGCCTATAAGCACCAGCAGAAAATCATTAATACACGGCGTATATTCAAATGTTCCGCTTTGCCCACAAAAATGTGCAGCTATAATTGCAAACATTGACAGTATTCGTAGAAGTTCAACATTTGAATTCCTTTCTGTCTTCTTCATTCTACATGACCTATCTTTCAACATAATTATCAAATATTTATATATTATGTGAATGACTTTACTGCCTACATCTTAAAACACTATTTTTTAGCCTGCTATTCAGCACCGTACCTTTAACAACTCTGTGTCGCCGATAACAAGGCATCTCCCTATCCCTGCCGGCAGGAACAAAGTCTCGCCTTTAACGAACCTCACAGGCTTTTTTTCAGCATAATCAATTGCTTTAACCTGTCCGAACCCGTCAAGGCACATCAAAATTTGAAACGATTCACTTCTGACCGGAAAATAGAAGCATTTCGTCATCTGTATTCGCTCGACCTCAAAGTATCTGCATCTGCACAATAACTCTCGCGAAGCGCCGGGATAATATCTTACCATCCGAGGTATCTGCTTCACATCGGGCGACGGCGCCATATTCATGACCTCGACGGCCTTGTCAAAATGAAGCTCGCGCTTTTTTCCGTCTTTGTCTACGCGATCATAGTCATAGACGCGGTAGGTCACGTTTGAACTCTCCTGCACCTCCGCCAGTAGTATGCCCTTGCCGACGCCGTGAACCGTTCCGGCAGGAACAAAATATACGTCGCCCTTGTGTACTTTCACTTTTTGCAGATGCTTATCGAGCGTTTTCGTTCTGACCGCGTTCCGGAGGATCCTCTCGGTCACCTTATGCCTGAAGCCATAGATAAGACTTGCGCCCTCGTCGGCGTCAAGCACATACCACATCTCGGTCTTGCCGTTCTCGTGTTCGTGTTCACGAGCGTAACCGTCATCAGGATGAACCTGAACTGACAAATCGCTCTTCGCGTCGATGAGCTTCACCATGACAGGTAGCTTGCCGTTATTTACCTTTGTTCCGAGATACTCGGGATGCTCACGCAAAACGTCCGCGAGCGTCATGTCTTTGAACATGCCGTTTGCAACCGTACACAGTCCATCTGGATGTACAGAGCATTCCCACGTCTCGGCAAGCGGTGTCATATCTATCCTTTTGCCGTATTCATCTTTCAATCGCGTACCGCCCCAGAGATAATCTTTCCCAGCCGGTGACAGCTTTATTATTTCCATCAATTCCGCTCCAGGGTGAACTTGACCTTGTCGCTGACACTTATCTCGTCGCCGAGCTGAACCTCAACGATATCGAGCGCGGTGTCAGCCTCTACCATGTGTTTGCACCCGGCTGCGATTGTGATAACGTCGCCTGTGTGGAGGACTTGCTCCATTCCGTCTACTATCGCCCTGCCTTCGCCCGAAACGACAGTCCAAACCTCCTCACGGTAATTGTGCATATGGTAGCTCATGTGCTCTCCAGCACGCATGGAAACCTTAACAGTCATTGAGCCAGGCTGTACATCTATGACAGTGTACGTTCCCCAGGATTTCTCGGCGTACATCGCCTCTGTCTCGATCTTTTCAACGTACGGCTTCATTGAAGCACTGCGTTCTTTATCTGATATCAAGATGCCGTCGCCGCTTGCGGCGATTATCATGTCCTTACAGCCTATGCATAGTATCGGTATATTAAGTTCGTTTACTACATTCGTGTTCTCGCAAGTTTCGTCGAGGATGACATTACCCTTGGCGGTATCCGCCATGACCTCCGACATCATGTTCCATGTGCCGACGTCCTTCCACGAGCCACCGTAACGCAGCACCTGTATAGCTGACTCCTTCTCGACTACCGCGTAGTCGAAGCTTATCTTTTCGAGCGTATCGTACTTGCCGAACAGATCACGGTAATCGTCGAATTCTATCATCCCGTGCGCCTTTTCAAGGAGGTAGCCGAGCTTGAACGCAAATATTCCCGCGTTCCAAAGGGCTCTCTGCTCTATGTACTTTTTCGCTGTCTCAACATCCGGCTTTTCTTTGAACTCGCGTACCTTACTGACGTTATCTCCGCTTTCCGGGATTATGTACCCGTATTTCTCGCTCGGGTAAGTCGGCTCGATACCCATCAGTGTTATGTTCGCGTTTCCTTGCTCAGCCAGCTCTTGAAGATGTTTGACAGTCTCAAAATATGTGTTGTCCACATACGGGTCGACGGGGCAGACAACGACCGATTCTCCCACGTCAACGCCGAGTTCGTCATGCAGATATGCGGCGGCGAGAACTATCGCCGGAAACGTGTCGCGGCGGCAAGGCTCAACGCATATCGAGACTTTCTCACCGAGCTGATTTTTGATTGCAGAAACCTGCGACTTCGATGTTGCAATCGTGACCGAAGCCGACGGCGAGACAGTTGTGATCTGACGGTAGACCCGCTGGACCATTGACTCATAGGGCTCGTCCACGCGGCCGGTTTTAAATAACTTTATAAACTGTTTCGAGCGAATCTCGTTAGACAACGGCCATAGCCGTGTACCGGATCCGCCGGAAAGTAGAATGAGGTTCAAACTATCATTCCTTTCTTTTTACTGCTTATTGTCCAAATAAAACAACTCTCACTTTAGGAATATACGAAAGAATATATGCTGTCAAAAGAGGAAAAGCTAATCTGATAAAAAGCAACCCTAACCCGCTGATCAGCATATTATTCGTAAAATTGCCATCGATAACATATGACGTTATACCTTCAAGAATATATATAAACATAGTATACCGGCCAATATATGCTGTTTTTCCTATGGGCCTTTTCAAAAAATCCGCCCGTGAAAGGACATCGGCTATAAACCATGCGAACATTATTCCGAATGCTGCAACAACTACATGATTATAAAACAGTGCAGCGATATGAATTAAGCCTCCAAATGATGAAATACCGAGCGCGCTTTGTACTTTCGATATAACTAAGTCGTACTGTTTGTATGTAAAAAACACCATTAAAACGGGATAAAGCAAAGCGCCAAGCCATAAATACTTTTTTAAAAACAACACCCAAGCCTTATCTTTTGAACGGAATATCATATGTCCGGCAAGATAAAACGGAAAAAACATCGCCATGTTTTTAATTACCAAATTGCCTTCTCTGAACAGCCCGTATAATGCAAGAAATAAAATGCAAGCTCCCGCCAATGTTAAGTATTTCATCTTTTTAGTATGGACGGATATGAAGAGGACCAAATCGCAGATAAAAAGATTGATCAAATACCACAGCACCGGTTCTATAAACAAAGCGTTGATAAAATCAATGCGCCCGTCAAGTAAACAATAAACAATGTTCCAAATAACATATGGAACTATCAGTCTTTTGAAGCATTTAATTATCCATTCAAACTGCGAAAGTTTCTCATCGGTTTTAAGTGCTGTTAACCCCCCCCCGATGAAAATAAACAGTGGCATATGAAACGAATAACAAATTTTGAAAATGAGATTCTCATTGTAATTTTCAGGATAAAGAGAAACCATTATATGACCGACGACCACAAGAATAATTGCAACAAATTTTAAGAAGTCTACGGTGGTATTGCGTTCTTTAGCTTCAATATCCATTGTTTTACTCATCAACATTTTTTCTTTAAAACCGCTTTTATAGTCTTTATTATTTGGCGTTGGCGGCACACGCGCTGAACCATTGAATCGTATTCATCACCCCTTGAGGAACTGCTTACTGCGTATGTCGTTTGAGAGAGGCCACAGGCGCTTGCCGCTTCCTCCCGAAAGCAAAATGATGTTCATGCTTTATCCTCTTACTCTAAACCGAGCGTTTTTTTGACTATGCCGCGTATTATTTCGAGTTTTTCCTCGGCGACTGCATGGTCTTCGTCCTTGATGCTGTAATATATCTTTATCTTCGGTTCGGTGCCGGACGGTCTTACCGCCACCCACGAACCGTCCTCGAGCGTATATTTCAAGACGTTCGACGTCGGCAGCTCGCCGAAGCCCGGCTCCGCCGGAACCGGAGCACTGTAATCGGTCACGGTCTTTGTATTCTCAAAAGGCGACTTGCCGCCGCGAAGGTTTTTCATCATCGACTTTATGCGCTCGGCTCCGTCCACGCCCTTGAGCGTGAAGCTGTCGAGCGCGTCGAGGTAGTAACCGTATTCGCGGTACAACTCGTACATTTTATCGCAGAGCGTTTTGCCTTCTGCCTTCGCCTCCGCCGCCATCTCGCATATCAGCATCGACGCAACGGCTGCGTCTTTGTCCCTCGCGTGTGTGCCGGCGAGATAGCCGTATGATTCCTCGTATCCGAACAGAAAGTCATAGTCACGCTCTTCGTCACCAACCAGCTTCGCCTGTTCGAACTGTGTTATCTTTTCGCCTATATATTTGAAGCCCGTAAGCGTTGAAAACACCGTTATCCCATGCTTTTTTGCGATCTCCGCCCCAAGCTCCGATGTTACGACGGTTTTTACTGCGGCGGGACGGCGGATTGCGTGCAAATCGGTGTGAGAGAGGACAAAATCCATTAAAAGCGCGCCGGTCTGATTGCCGGTCAAAAGCTTGTACCCCTCGTTCATCTTCACCGCGACGCCGACTCTGTCGCAATCGGGATCTGTGCCAAGAACGATGTCGGCATCAGTCTCTTCCGCTTGAGCGATGCCCGTTAGAAGCGCGCGTCTGTCCTCCGGATTCGGCGACTGAACGGTCGGAAAATTGCCGTCGGGAACAGTCTGTGCCGCGACCTTTGCGACATTTGTGAATCCATCACGTGCAAGCACCGTTGAAACGGGAACGTTGCCCGTTCCGTGAAGCGGAGTGTATACGACGCGCAGGTCGGCTTTCTCCGCCACATTATTGTATCGGCTCTGTTTGAGGACTGCGTTCACAAATTCGTCAGTCACGTCGACAATCTCTATGAGTTCTTTGTTGCCTGCAAAGTCGATCTCCCTGTAATCGGTGACGCCGTTCACATATGCGATGACGCGCTCCGCCTTATCGGGCACGAGCTGGCAGCCGTATTCATCATAGACCTTGTAGCCGTTATATTCCTTAGGATTGTGCGACGCCGTTATGACGACGCCAGCGACGGAACCGAAATGTTTGACCGAGAAGCTCAGCTGCGGCGTCGGTCTTGCGTCTGAATGAACTCGGACGCGTATACCCATACCGCTTAGGACAGCCGCTGTTACATCAGCGAAATCCCTGCTGTTGTTTCGCGTATCATATCCGACAACGACGCCGCGCGAGCGGCACGCCTCCGCGCCGAACGTGTCGAGCAGATATTTGCCGAGCCCGCGCGTCGCCTTCCCGACCGTGTATTTGTTCATGCGGTTCGTCCCCGCACCCATCACGCCGCGCAGCCCGCCCGTGCCAAATTCGAGATCACGGTAGAAGCGGTCCTCGATCTTCTCGGCATCGCGGATGGGGTCAAGAGATGCAAGTTCGGCGCGGGTTTTGGGGTCAAAGAAAACATCTGATTTCCAATAAATATATGTTTTAAGGCTGTTCACTGTTACTTCTCTTTTAATTTTTTGTTTCAACAGTTCTCGCTATTAAAAACATGCTTTATAGTCTTCAATATTATCTTTACATCAGTCCATATGCCTCGCTCGCGTATGTATTTATAATCCAGTTCCAGTTGCTCATCATAGCTCATCTTTGTCGTGTCTGTTATCTGCCAATAGCAAGACAGCCCCGGCTTGACGCAGAGCCTGTCATCCGGCAGTTGCGCCTGCTCTGATGGGACAAAGGGGCGCGGGCCTATCACAGACATAGTACCTGTCAAAAGATTTACTGCCTGAGAAATCTCATCAAGTGACGTCGCGCGTAAAAAATACCCGACCTTTGTTACACGCGGGTCGTTCTTCATTTTAAAGTGTACGCAGTCGTATTCGTTTTCTCCCATCAATTCAGATTTATGCCTGTCAGCATCACTGTACATCGTCCTCAGCTTTATCATATGGAACGCGCGTCCATTGAGGCCAATCCTTTCTTGAATAAAGAACGGATTCCCGGGGTCGTCGATCACGATGGCAAGAATGATGATCAAATAGACAGGCAGTCCAACCGTAAGACAAAGCAGTGCCACGATAATATCAAACGCTCTCTTTAATAAATCATACACAGGCTTCTGCTTTACAACAATCTTTTCTTTTTGTAGAGCAGTAACTCTCGTCTGTTCAAAAGTGTCTGATGTCGACTCAACAAAATGTGAAGCCGCTCCGTTCATTTGCACAGTTAAATCAGACGATTCATTTCTTAAGTCAAAATTGACAATAGATTCTTTTGCACTCATTATCTTTCTTCTTTACCATAAAGTACTTTTGGGTTTTCGGAGGTTTGCGACGCAAGTATAAAATCACGATACATATTTCAGTCGAAAACGATTCTGTCGTTGGTCGGTCCAACCTTTTATCAAAAGGCGAACGCTCCAAACTGATGAAGTCCATCAAAATTAGATTGTATCAAAAGTCATCCAAACTGAATATGCACAGATCATCGACTCCCCTTACGACCACTGGGCGCTTTTCGCTTCCGCATCAAAGCACATTTTCCGGAATTTTATGATTTTAAATTTCTTTCCGTTCAATCCGAGCTTCTCCCGCTTGAAAAACAGGGCAGGGTGAAATCATATCCTTAACATATACAGTTGTATCGTTCACAAAAACACTGACCTCGCTGTTTCCGATGTGTCCGTCCTTCGGACACATTCTTCTATGTTCTTCTGCTGCGGCAACGGTCTCGTGTTAATCGAAGCCGACAAGCCGCGTAAACAATATTAAATATAACACATGTTTAGAAGCTGAGCGCAGCCTCTGACGTTCTTTGATTTTGCCTAAAAAAAGAACTACATGTTATTTTTTCAATCAAACAAACTTTAATACATCAAAATACACACTGAAACATATTATATCACCACTTTTCTAATCAATCAAGAGCTTTTGAGCAAAAAAACGCGAAAGAACGAAGGAAATGATTGCTTCTAAACGATAACCTTTCAATTATTATCACTCAAAGCGCATCTTTAACACAATTATAGCAGAATAATGTGTTAAAGTCAAGATTGTTGCTGAACTTTAGCATACCGTTTCGGAAGGAACAAAAAGATATGAAAATATACGACTTCAACGGTCGAAAAAACATATGCGGCGAGCGGGTGAGGCAAGCTCGTGTAGTGCAGAGGCTGTCGCAGGCGGATCTTGCGGCGCGTCTGCAGGTAAACGGCGTTATAATTGAAAGAGACAGCATTTCACGGATAGAGATCGGGACGCGGTTTGTCCCCGACTATGAGATACGGGTGCTTGCGGAGATCCTGAAAGTATCCGTCGCATGGCTTCTCGGCATAGAAGAATAAATGCCCTGCCCTCTCGGTGAAATGCTTCAGAAAAACATACCGTGTATCAATTCATTTCCGACACATCAATTTTATTTTTCCTTTACAAATTCACCTTCTCATGATATAATTGTTCCGCGATATAGTGGAATGCCGGGGGCTTTTTTATCATGCACATTGCTATAACGGGCAGACTCGGGAGCGGCAAATCGACCGTTGCCGGATTATTATCGGAGATGCTCGGTTATGAGATTTACTCGACGGGCAGCGTTCAGCGTCACGCGGCGGCGGAGATGGGGATAACGACCCTTGAGCTTAACCAGCGGATGATGACGGACGCCGCGTTCGACCACGTCATAGACGATGCTGTAACGGAACTTTCAAAGACGCGCGACCACATCATTTTCGATTCGCGGATGGCGTGGCATTTCGCCGAGAACGCGTTCCGCGTCTTCATAGACGTCGACGTGGACGAAGCGGCACGCCGCGTATTCGCTGCGGAGCGCGGCGATGTCGAGTCATACCGGACGGTCGAGGAGGCAAAGGCGGCGCTCATTCGGCGGCAGGAACTCGAACGCGAACGTTTCAAGTCCATATACGGCGTCGATTACACCGACCCCGATAATTACGACCTCGTCATCGACAGCACAAACAGTACGCCGGAAATAACGGCGGAGAAAATAATCACCGAATACAGACGCATATCGGGCGAATGAAAGAATACCCACGGAGGCTTCCGTTCGGAAGCATCCGCGGGTATTTTTCTAATGTCTCGTCACGGCAGACGCATCTCCCGCCCATATACGGCGCTGCGTCCACGCAGCGTCCGACCGCGACCAAAAAGGAGCCGACTCCGGCAGCCCGAGCGGAAGGAACACCGCCGTGCAAAGATAAAGGCTCCCCGTTGAAATATAGCCCTCTCCTATCTCCGGCTGCTCCCCGCAGACGCCTATAGTTAGCCACCCATCCCTGTCAAACATTCCAGGGTACGACAAGACTTTTTCTATCACCGCGGTAAGCGCGCACCGCACCGCCGCCGGGTCAACGCCGTCTGGAAGATATCCGAGCAGCGCCGCCTGAGAGAGCGCATGGAACGCGCCAAAGCGGTACGCGGAAGAGCGCCCGAGCACGGGATAAGTCCCGTCCGGACCTATCATCGTTTCCTCCGCGGACGCGAACCTCGACGCCCGCCTCATTATCTCGTCCCTCATCTCCGCCCAATCGGGAAAAACATCTCCGACAGTGCGTATGATATCGACGAGCATCGGGTTTATGACGTAGCTGTTGTAATAGTCGAGATGAAATTCGGGACCGTCGCCGTAAAAACCGTCTCCGAGATACCACTGCATGTGCTGCCTCAGCGCATAATCGATCCGCATCGGATCCCAATCGGGCGCCCCCGCCTCGTAAAGCAGCGCCTCTGTCATCGCAGAGAACAAAAGCCAGTTGCTCGCATACGGTTTCCGCGTCCGCGTTTCTCTCATCCGCGCCAAAAGCTCGCGCTTCACGTCACCATCAAGCGCGTCCCAAAGCTCCGCCTTCGCGCGGAGAATGCCCTCCGCCAGAAACGCGGCATCCACGATAGGCTGCCCGCCGCGAGAGAAATTCATCATATCCGGCGAGCCGGGCATAACGGCAAATCGTATCGCCTGCCTCGTCATCTCCGCATACCTGAGGCGGAGCTCTTCTTCCTCTCTGTCCTCGGCTTTGGTTCCGAGCCAAGGCGAGATCCCGCATACGACTCTCCCCAAAGCCTCAAGATATGTATACTCTTCCCTGTCCGTCACACCGGGATGTGCATAGACCGGCATCCTCGATCTGAGCTCGCCGCGCGAGGCAGACTCGAGTACCGGCGTCACTATTCTCAACATGGCGCGCAGCCATTTGCGCCGCGTATCCGTCATAAGTCTTCCCTCTAAAATTTGTCCGTCACTCGATGACATTTATCGTGTAGTCGTCAAAATCCGCGTATCCGCCGGGCGCCTTTGTCGAGAAGCAGCAGAGCTCGAAACGGTACCCCATGAAGTGGTCGAGAGTGTAGAGCATATGGAGCTCATCTCCAAGCCTGTGCCACTCGCCGCCGTCCTCGTAGAAGAACTCCGCCAAATCGACGTTTTCGCGGAAATCGCACCTTATCTTAAGCCTTATGACATCGCCCTCGAGCTTCGCCCTGCCGTATTCGACGCCGGGGAGCCTGTCGCCGGGAATCGGCCTGCCGTGCGCGTCGAGCTCCTGCTCACTGCGCTTCAGCATGACAATGTACTTATCGTCCCCCTCGCGCGTTACGGCAATAAAACCGTAATTGCTCTGCATCGCACAGAGCCCCGCGAAGTCGCCGTCCCCGAGGCCCGAGACATCGAGCGTGATCGAGCCTTCGCATACGGGACCCGCCGTGCGCTGCCCGAGAGAATTCTTCGCAAGCGTGACGTTCGGCGCAGTGCTTCCCGTTCTGAGGCGAAGCCAGCCGGGACGCTCCGTCGTGCTCCAAAGCGAATCGTCGGGGATGTGGTTCCACTGCCATGCGTTGTGGAGGCGCTCGCCTTCCGCATAGTCGAAGCCGTCCGACGTGATTATCGGCTCATATTCATAGTCGGGACGCGTTGATCTGACCTCGACCGTGCGCGGAACGCGCCCGCCCTCTCCGAACACGGGGAACGAGGACTCACTGTCCCATGTCATCGGCACGAGCACCGGTATCCTTCCGACGGCGCCGTGATCCTGGAAGAGCATCGCATACCAGTCGCCGTCGGGCGTATCGACGATGCCGCCCTGTGCGACGCCGGCGTTGTGATATCCCATGTCGTCGTTGAGGATATTGCCGCCGACATACGGTCCGTCGATCTTGTCCGACATATAGCAGACCTCTACGCGGCGCTTTGTACCGTAGCGGAGCCAATGTATCATGAAGATATAGTATTTTCCATTTATCTTATACATATGTGAGCCCTCGGACGGAAGGCTTACATACTCGCGGTCGGAAATGATTATCTTGTCGATACCGCCGGGGAGCGGCTCTGAGAGGTCGGGCCTCATTTCTACGAGTCGCACCTGCCCGCAGCCGGAGACGATGAACGGGCGGTCGCCCTCGAAATACAGCGAGCAGTCGTGATAAAAGCCCTTTATCTTTCTCTTTTCCCACGGACCCTCGATTTTTTCCGCCGTGTAGAGGAACGACATATTCTCCGCGCGTGTGTCGTTCGCAACGAAGATGACGTAAAACCGCCCGTTGTGATAGCGCAGCGTCGCCGCCCACATTCCGGCGCCGTATATGCCGCGCATGTCCTCGAGGCGCGCGCCCGGCGTGTTTTCGAGCACGTCGTAAATATACGTCGCGACCTCCCAGTTCACAAGGTCATATGAGCGGAAGATGACGCCGCCCGGCATCAGATGCATCGTCGTGCTTATCATATAATATGTGTCGCCGACACGGATAACGTCGACGTCGGGGATATCCGCCCAAATTATGGGGTTGTTTTTCCGCTTGATCTCGCTGTTTTTCATATGTTCCTCCGCTTTATTGAGCTTCAGTTTATTTTACCATATTTCGCGCACGAATTCAAGCTCGAACGCAAAATGTTGTGCACATTCTTTTTTTGAAAGAAAAAAGCACGACGGTCGTCGTGCTTTCCCGATTTCGGTATCGGAGTTATTCGGACTTTTCCTCGCCTTCGCCGTCTTTTGTGGGGATCTCGCGGAAGAGGGAGAAGCGGAACAGCTTCGACTCATCCTCGGGATTCTCGCAGCGGAGCTTAGCGTTGGTCACAAGACCTCCGTTGATTATCTCGGCGATACCGAGCAGCTGTGAGAGACGCGACCTCAGATTGATGCAGTCGCCGTCAACCGTCTCAAGATAAACGTCACCTTCGCATCCGTCGAGCGCGTGGATAAATTCCGCGATATCGACATCATGCATCTGAACCTCTCTTTTAAGCATACAATAGTACCCTCCTTTTCGGATTTGGCTCGGGAAAGGTCACGCCTTTCCCCAGTCACCCTTATTATACTAAATTGATTTTATTTTGCAACCCACACTTTATATAAATTTGTCCCACAAATAACTGCGCGCTTTGTGCTTTACGCGCAAAGCAGCGACAATTTTCTTTTTCTTTGCCTTCTTCGCTCTTTTTTCGCTGACGGGTTGATTTTTTCTTCTTTTGAGACTATACTGTTTACCGTGATACCGCAAACAAAGCTTTCCTGAAAGGCAACCCAAAATGAGATGCATAAATACAGTTCTCGTCGGGATCGGAGGATACGGCTCCCTCTATGTAAATGAGATACTCAAGCCTGAAAACGCGCCGTTTTTCAATCTCGTCGGCACGGTCGACCCGTATCCCGGCGCATGCCGCAGGCTTGATGACGTGCGCGCCGTCTGCGGCGAGCCGTACGCCTCGCTCGACGACTTTTTTGCCGAACGCACCGCCGAGCTCGTCGTTATCTCAACTCCGATACAGTTCCACACCGAAAACATAATAGCCGCCCTGCGCCACGGCGCCGACGTCCTCTGTGAAAAGCCTCTCTGCGGCGACGCGCGCGACATCGACCGCCTCATCGACGCCGAGAAATCGTCGGGGCACCGCGTCTCAATAGGATATCAGTGGTCGCACAGCGCGGCGATACAGGCACTCAAGGCCGATATCTCCGCCGGAGTCTACGGCGAGCCCGAGCTATTGAAAACGCTCGTTTTGTGGCCGCGCGACAGGAATTATTTCGGGCGCGGCACAGGCTGGGCAGGCAGGATACGCGCAAAGGACGGCTCTCTCATATACGACAGCGTCGCCAACAACGCCGCAGCCCACTATCTTCACAATATGCTTTACGTCACAGGCGGCGAGGTCGACAAATCGCGCCCCGTCACAGACGTCGACGCGCGCCTCTGCCGCGTCAACAACATCGAAAACTTCGACACCGCCGTCATAAGCTGTACGCTCGAGGGCGGCGCGCATGCGCGCTTTATTGCGTCGCACACGACGGACGTGACGGTCAACCCTATGTTTTATTATAAGTTCGCCCGCGGGCACGTCACGTTTTCTCAGGACGAGCCGCCCGCCTCGGTTGCAGACAGAGGCGCGTACATGAAAGGCCGCATCATAGGCGTGACAGACGACGGCAAAACGCGCGATTACGGCGACCCGTTCGTCTTCCCGGAGCGAAAGCTGCACCTCGCCGCCGCCATGATACGCGGCGACCTTGAGTCCCCGCTCTGCGGCATCCGCGCCGCCGCGGAGCACACGCGGCTCATCAACAGAATAGGCGAAAACTTCCCGATATCGGACGTTTCCCCCACCCGCATCCGCGAACGCGGCGAGCTGTTATACGTTGACGGTCTCGCCGACGAACTCATCTCAGAATATAACGCGCGGTAAAAAGCCGCGGGGAGAAATTTCTCCCCGCGGACTTTATTCGGCGAAAACGTCTTCGGTTGCAAATTCTATATATTCCTCGGGGTCGACGTATGCTCCCGACAGCTTGAGCTCAAAGTGGAGGTGCGGCTCATCCGCTATCTCGCAAAGCGCCGAGTCGCCGACGCTTCCGATGACCTCGCCGGCAAGAACCGTCTCGCCCGCCTCGAGCGACTCCGCGGACTCGCGTGAGAGGTTTTTATATATGCTCTCGGCGTCGCCCTCATGGTCTATCGATACGCACCAGCCCCACATCGGGTCTTCCCACACATCGGCAACGACCCCGTCGGCGACCGACCTGACCTCCGCGCCCTCATATGAGGCGATGTCGACTCCCGTGTGGGTCCTGTAATCGTTCATCGTCATCGAATAGACAAGCGCCGTCTCGCTGTGCCCCTTTGACACGGCACCGTCTGACGGAGACGCGAACTTCGGCGTCTCTGACGGCGTCGCGACGTCCTCGGCAGGAGCCGTCGTCGTCGGAGGCTCCGTCACCGGAGGCTTCGTCTCGTCGTTTTTGTTCGGCTTCTGCGTCGTCGGAAATCTGCTTGCGGGGTCATGCTCCGCCGTCTCGCGTCCGCCGAGCACGCTGCCCGACGTGGTGTCGTCTCCCTCTTTTCTGCTCTCGCGCCTGCTCGCTATACCCGTCACGACGACGAGCGCCGCAAGCACGGTCAGAACGAGAATGAGCGCCGCGTATACGAGTCTGTTTTCAGCTTTTTTGCTGTTCATAATGTAGTTTTTCTCCTTTTTTTACTTGGCAAGCTTATTTTTGCCCGTATTTCTTTTTTTATTCACCAAGCAGTCTCTCTGTCGGTGAAAATATAAAAATGTTGACTTCGCGCTCATCTGCGTTTATAATAAAGGTAAGATTTTTTTGCGAGGTGCCGTATGTTGAAGCTTGAACGAACGAATGTGATGAATCTCGAAAACGCGATGCGCGGCGCGCGCAACCCCATGAACAGCTGGGCACGCTCTGACAGCTATTATAATGACGACGGCGAATACGTTCTCGGCGAGAACGACCTCTCGCTTGCCGTCCGTCTTCGCCGCGCCGGCAGCGACGACCGCAAATACATGCGTCAGATATTCGTCTCCGTCGATATCACGGGCCCGCTCTACTGGTGGAAGGAATTCGACACCTACAAGGTCGGCACAGTCGCAAACTCGACATCGACGATGCATAAGCTCCATTCAAAGCCCTTCTCGCGGGAGGATTTTTCGTGCGACAAATGCTCGCCGGAGGCGCTTGCCGCCCTCGACACGCTCATGGTTTATCTTGAGGACGCGCGCCTCCGCTTTGTGGAGACAAAGGACAAGGGCGCGTGGTACGACATGATACAGCTGCTCCCCACATCCTTCAATCAGATGCGGACCGTCACTATGAATTACGAAAATCTCGTCAATATGTATTTTGCTAGACGGAACCACAAGCTCGACGAATGGCACGTCTTCTGCGACTGGATATCCTCGCTTCCCTACGCAAAGGAGCTGATAATCTGCGAGGAGTGACCCTCCCTTTTCATGATATGAAAACCGCCCGGCACACGCGAGTGTCGGGCGGTTTTTACGCTTTTCGCTCACATTCGCCAGCCTCCGAGCATTCTCTCTTTCATGCGTCCGTTTGCGCGTTCACCTTTTGTAAAAACATCCAAATCGGGCGGGCAATGTTTGTGGAAATTTTTATTTGGCGCGTTCTTGATATTGATGGAAATTTATGGTATCATAATCGTGTCAAAAAAATTTCCCAACGGAGATACGGAAAATGGAAACAACAAAAAAGATACTTATCGCCGACGAAAACGGCGAATCTCGTAAAAGATGCCGGGAAGCGCTCACAAGGGCGGGCTTCCGTTCTGTTGAAGAAGCCGTGAACGGCGAAGACGCGCTGATGAAAATACGGAGCATGCGCCCCGATGTAGTTATTGCCGATATTTGGCTCTCAAAGCTCGACGGCATAGGCCTGCTCCGTGCCTGCCGCACGCTCGAGCACAAGCCGAGCTTTATCATTATTTCTCTCGTGTCGAACCAGAACATCCTCGTCGACGCGATGAACGCGGGCGCGTCCCTCTGCCTCCTCAAGCCGATAGACTACGGCAGTCTCGTCAGCCACGTCGAGTCGCTGACGGGAGCATCCGTCCAGTCGAAGCCCTCGCTCGATGCGGGCTCACCGCCTGATATAGAGACGCAGGTCACAAAGATAATACATCAGATCGGGGTCCCGGCGCACATTAAAGGATACCAGTATCTCCGCACCGCGATACTTATGACGATTGCGGACAGCGATATAATAAATTCGGTGACAAAGGTACTCTACCCCTCCGTCGCAAAGAAATATTCGACGACGACGTCCCGCGTTGAGCGCGCGATACGCCACGCGATAGAGGTCGCGTGGGACAGAGGCGACGTCGACACGCTGAACTCCTATTTCGGCTACACGATACAAAATTCGCGCGGCAAACCGACGAACTCGGAATTCATCGCCATGATCGCGGACAACCTCCGGCTCAAATATAAAATGTACAACTGAACACGGCGCAATAAAGAAAAGATCTCCCCTCGACCGGGGAGATTTTTCATCGTAGTTTTTTTAAGGCACCTCATTAAATTAAAGTTCTATCAATTTAAAGAATTGCTTGCAATAAAATTACTTGACAACTAATGTAAAATGTTATATACTATGTTTGAGCACGAAGGTTGCTATGTTTTTAGCTTTCATCGTGTTTTATACATGATGTTTAAACGGCAGTTTTTCGAAAAATAAGTTAGAATTGGAGGAATGAATTATGGCAATCAGAAAAACTAGAAGTGACTGCACAGTTGGAACTTTTGAAAAAACAAGAGGTCTTCCTGCGGGTACTATTAGAAATCATGACGGTCGTGACACAAGAAGCGACAAAAAAATAGGAACTATACGCAAAGAAAATGACAAAAAAAGCAAATAAAGGCGATGAAGCAGTAGATGCAACCTACAAAATCATAGCCCGTACATTATTTAAATGGCTACTTTAGCGTTATCTTTAAAACAACGAAAAGATAATTAGCCATATATCGCCATTATAGACAGCCGCTCGAGAGCGGCTGTCAGTCTGTCGAAAAAGTACAGCCGAAAGGCTGTGCTTTTTCGCGTATATATGATAAAATAGAGGAGGAAGAAAAGA
>CANRKP010000070.1 GCA_947631245.1 uncultured Clostridia bacterium | reverse complement strand
ATAGAAAAGGACAGGGCGCGCGCGGAGGAGTTCGGTCTTCGCTTCCCGAAGGCGCTCGTCATAAACGGGAACGCGTCGCAGAGGGGATTTCTCGAATCAGAGGGCGTCGAGAATTTCGACGCCGTCATCTCGCTCACGGGCATAGATGAGGAAAACCTCATAATATCTATGTATTGCAGCCACATGGGCGTCAAAAAGACTGTCACGAAGATAGACAGGAACGAATACGCGCGCCTGTTTTCGGACAGGGAGCTCGGCTCCGTCGTCTGCCCCAAAGAGCTGACGACGAACGAGATACTCCGCTATATAAGGGCTATTTCCAACAGCGGGGAGGACTCGATACGCTCGCTGCACAGAATAGTGGACGGAAAGGTCGAGGCGCTCGAATTCGCCGTGACGGAGCAGAGCCCGCACACGGAGATACCGCTTTCGAGGCTCCGCTTCAAGCCTAACGTCCTTGTCGCCTGCATCACGCGGTCGAACCAGGTCATAATCCCGAACGGAGACGACGTCATGCGCCCCGGAGACACCGTGATAATCGTCACGACGGCGGACCGCACGGTCGGCGACCTGCGCGACATCTTCGAGCGCGACGCTGTCAGAGACTAAGGGGGCTGCGCGCTTGAATTACAAGATAGTGTCAAATTACCTCGGCAGGATACTGCTGCTCGAGGCCATAACGATGACGCCCTCGCTCATAATGGCGATCTTTGCGGACGGGCTTATGCCTACGCTCGCGTTCGCGTCGTCAATGCTCGCGGCGGCGGCTGTCGGCGCGGTGCTGCTGTTCTGCATCAGACCGAAGAACAGGAGCATATATTCGCGTGAGGGCTGCGTTATCGTTGCGCTCTCGTGGATCACGATATCGCTCTTCGGCGCGCTCCCCATGACGCTGTCGGGCGCGATACCGTCGTATATCGACGCTGTTTTTGAGACGGTGTCGGGATTTACGACGACGGGGGCGACGATAATCGCGGATATAGAATCGCTGCCGATGAGCGTGCTTTACTGGCGCTCGTTCACGCATTGGCTCGGCGGCATGGGCGTCCTCGTCTTCATCCTCGCGATCGTCCCCGAGGGGCACGGGAGCGGGATGCCGTTCCAGATAATGCGCGCCGAGAGCCCGACGCCTACGGCGGGCAAGCTCGCGCCGAAGCTGCATCTGACGGCGCGGATACTGTACGCGATATATTTCGGACTTACGGTAATACAGATAATAATTCTCGTGATCGGCGGGATGCCGCTGTTTGACGCCGTTACGGCGTCGTTCAGCACGGCGGGGACGGGCGGCTTTTCGATAAAGAACGACAGCTTCGCGTCGTATAACCCGTTCTGCCAGACGACGCTTGCGGTCTTTATGCTGCTGTTCGGCATAAACTTCAATATTTATTTCCTTATTCTTATGAGAGAGTTCCGCCGCGTCTTCAAAAACAGCGAGCTGCGGACGTATCTTTCGATAGTCGCCGTGTCTGTCGCGGCGGTGACGGTCAACGTCCTGAAAATGTTCAACTCGGCGGGAGAGGCGCTGCATCACGCGTTTTTCCAGGTCGTCTCGATAATCACGACGACGGGAGGCACGACGCTCGACTATGAGCCGTGGCCCGAATTTTCGCACGGCGTGCTGCTGCTTCTGATGGTCGTCGGCGCGTGCGCGGGCTCGACGGGAGGCGGCGTCAAAATATCGCGCCTCGTGATAATGTGGAAGGCGTTCCGGACCGAGATAAAGAAGCTTCTCCACCCGCATACGGTGTCGTCGATAGAGATGGACGGCGAGGTCATCGAGCGCAGCACACTCTCGCGCTGCGGCGTGTTTTTCTTCGTATACATGATCCTCGTCGCGCTGTCGACGGTGCTTTTGGCGCTTGACGGCTGCGATATAGAGACTAATTTCAGCGCGGTTTTGGCGTGCATCAACAACGTCGGACCGGGCTTCGGGCTTGTCGGGCCCGCTCTGACATACAACTGCTTTTCCGCCGGCGGCAAGATCCTGCTCGCGTTTGATATGCTGCTCGGAAGGCTCGGGCTCTTCCCGCTGATACTGCTTTTTGTCCCCTCGACGTGGAACAAGAGAAAATAGGGATATTTTCCGAAGAAATTTTTCTGCATGCTATTGACAAGCCCCCGTATAAGTGATATCATTATGATATCATAAAGTATACGGAGGAAATATCGGTATGCAGGAAAAGATTTTAACGAACAAGAAAAACGGCATGGCGGTGATGCTTATCTGCATCGCGGTTTTGCTGGCGGCTTTATTAGGCGTAATTTTCGGCGGTGTCGGACTTGACGCGGCGGAGGAGAGCGGAAGCTCAGCGCTTGGGTCGACGGTTCTGTTCGTCGTCTCGCTCATCGTTTTGTGCCTTGGCTGGATACCGCTCTGCGGGCTTCGCGTTCTTGCGCCGAACGAGGCGCTCGTGCTGACGCTGTTCGGGAAATACATCGGCACGCTGAAGGGCAACGGCTTTTACGCCGTGAACCCGTTCTGCGTTTCCGTCAACCCGGCGGCAAAGACGAAGCTGAACCAGTCGGGCGACGTATCCTCGCTCACGAGCGCGGTCACATCAAACGGAACTTCCGCGGCAGTCGAGCTGCCGTCAAAGAAGCTGTCGCTCAAGATAATGACGCTCAACAACAGCCGTCAGAAGATAAACGACTGTCTCGGCAACCCGATCGAGATAGGGATCGCGGTGACGTGGCGCATTGTAGACACTGCGAAGGCGGTGTTCAACGTCGACAACTACAAGGAATTCCTCTCGCTCCAGTGCGAC
>CANRKP010000069.1 GCA_947631245.1 uncultured Clostridia bacterium | reverse complement strand
GCGCGGCAGGCGTCCGCGCGATAAAGACGGTGGCGCAGACCGCCGTCGCGACGATAGGGACGGCGGCAGTCATGGGCGAGGTCAACTGGGCGGCGGTAATCTCCGCCTCCGTCCTCGCCGGCATCCTGTCCCTCCTGACCTCCACGGCAGGGCTGCCCGAGGTGACAGAATAGGCAATCAAAAATCGCTGTCGGCCAAAACCCGACAGCGATTTTATATAACAAAAATATGTAACACTCCGAGACAGAAACACTTTTTTGATGGCAAACTGTTAGACAATACGCTCAAAATATAAATCAAGTGCACGGCGGTTTTATGTCATAACGACATAAAACCGCCGTGTGTTTGATAATCCGGAGAGTGTGGGATTCGAACCCACGCGCCGTTGCCGGCAAACGGTTTTCAAGACCGCCTCGTTATGACCGCTTCGATAACCCTCCGTGCCATACCGCTATATTATGCCACACGGACGGGGAAAAGTCAAGAGGCGGGCGAAAAAAAGGCGACGGCATCCGAAAAGACAACGCCATCCGATAAGACAACGCCATCCGAAAAGGCGACGGTTTTCGAACATACGGCGGAATATGAAAAGGCGACAGCCCCCGATAAGGCGGCGCGCCGCGCGCACATTTTTCGAATACACGACCTCTCAGACATCATATGCTTTCGCAAACCCGCCGCTTTTCGCGTTCGTTTTATGCAAAATAACCATTGACACGCGCGGGGTTGTATGATAAAATATCCCCACTTCCGAAACAACTTTAACGTATAAGCAATGCGATGACGGGGAAAAAAGGGCGGGGATGCCGTAAAGAGAGCTGCCGGGTGGTGCGAGGCAGCCGGCGAGCCGTTTCTGCACTCGCCCCCGAGCAGCCGTGCCGAACGTGCCGCCCCGGCGGCGCAAATAAGCGCGGACGGACGCCCACCGTTATCGGGGCAGGGCATAACGCAAATGTGCCCGACAGAGGGCGGCAGACGCCGCCGAAAAAGAGTGGTACCACGGGGCATACGCCGCGTCTCTTGTCCGAGACGCGGCCTTTTTGTTTGCCGCCGAAAAAACGCAATGCAAAGGAGACAACGCAAATGAAGCTCTCATTCTCAACGCTCGCCTGCCCGGGCTACACATGGCCCGAGATCTACTCGCTCGCCAAGGACTTCGGCTTTCACGGCATCGAGGTGCGCGGTCTCGGAGACGACATCTTCTCCGTCCGCTCGCCGTTTCTGCCCGAGAACATCCCCGAGACGAAGGCGACGCTGCGCCGCCTGAAGCTCGAGATCTGCTGCCTTTCGTCAGGCTGCGCGCTCCGCTACCCCGAGCGCCACGAGGAGAGCATAGCGGAGCTTCTGCGTTACATCGAGACGGCGAAGGCGCTCGGCTGCCCCTATATCCGCGTGCTCGGCGACAGGACGGCGGAGCCCGTCGACGATTTCCCCGACGAGTACGTCATAGAGCCGATGAAGAGGCTCGCGCCCGCGGCGGAGGCGGCGGGGGTGACGCTCCTCATCGAGACGAACGGAGTGTATTCCGACACCGCCCGCCTCGCGGACGTCCTCGCGCGGATAGGGAGCGACAACGTCGCGGCGCTCTGGGACTGGAACCACCCGTACCGCTTCCGCCGCGAGATGCCGGAGGACACGATAAAAAACCTCGGCGCGTACATCAAGCATACGCACATAAAGGACTCCGTCGAGGTCGACGGACACGTTGAATACCGCCTTGTCGGCGAGGGCGACCTGCCTCCGATGGAGGAATATATGAAGGCGCTCCGCTCGCTCAATTACGAGGGCTATATCTCGCTCGAATGGCTGCGCCAGTACGCGCCCGAGCTGTCGGAGGCGGGCATCGTGTTCCCGCACTACATAAACTTCATGTCCCCTTATCTCGGAGAGAACCGTGGAGTTGAGCGCCTGCAGCGCTCGGAGCGCGGCGACGGGTACTATGTTTGGGAGAAAAACTGCCTCATCGACTACACGTTCCCGCAGGTGCTCGACAGAATGTGCGAGGAATTCCCCGACCAGTGGGCGTTCCGCTACACGGAGTGCGACTACAACCGCACATACCCCGAATTCCGCGACGACGTCGACACGTTCGCGCGCGCGCTCATAACGCTCGGCGTCAAGCAGGGCGACCACGTCGCGATATGGGCGACGAACGTGCCGCAGTGGTATATCACGTTTTGGGCGACCGTCAAAATAGGCGCCGTGCTCGTCACGGTTAACACCGCTTATAAGATACACGAGGCGGAATATCTGCTCCGCCAGTCAGACACGCACACGCTCGTCATGACAGACGGCTACAAGGACTCCGACTACGTCTCGATCATAAACGAGCTCGTCCCCGAGCTTTCTGAGGCGGACGAACCGCGCCCGATACACAGCCGCAGGCTGCCGTTTTTACGCAACGTCATAACGATAGAATCCCGCCGCCGCGGCTGCCTCTTCTGGGACGACGCCGTCGCCCTTTCAGAGCGGACGCCCGTCGAGGCGGTGTACCGCCGCGCCGCGATGATAAACAAGCACGACGTCTGCAATATGCAGTACACGAGCGGGACTACGGGCTTCCCGAAGGGGGTCATGCTCACGCACTACAACGTCGTCAACAACGGCAAGGCGATAGGCGACTGCATGGACCTGTCTACTGCCGACCGCATGATGATACAGGTGCCGATGTTCCACTGCTTCGGCATGGTGCTCGCGATGACGGCGTCGATGACGCACGGCACGACGATGTCACCGATAACGGCGTTCTCGCCGCGAAAGGGGCTTTACTGCATAAATAAGGAAAAGATCACGGCGTTCCACGGCGTGCCGACGATGTTTATCGCGATGCTCGGTCACGAGGACTTCGCAAAGACGGATTTTTCCCATATGCGGACGGGCATCATGGCGGGCTCTCCGTGCCCGATAAAGGTCATGGAGGAGGTCGTCGAGAAGATGCACATGAAGGAGATATGCATCACATACGGGCAGACGGAGGCGTCTCCCGCGACGACGATGTCAAAGATAACGGACTCG
>CANRKP010000068.1 GCA_947631245.1 uncultured Clostridia bacterium | reverse complement strand
ATCAGCTATAAAATCTTTCGGTCGTTCCTCTCTGTATTCAGATAAAGGCTTTCTTGATTTTACTGTTTTACGGACACCCGCCTTTCGTGTTCGCCCCATTTTATACATTTGTATTTATATTTTTTGCGTTTGTCGATTTTTGTCATGTCGGGACGATCTGCGTGTAGAGCTCGGGCGGCAGCTGCGGCACGGCGCCGAGCTGCGTCACAACATAATCCGAAAGCATTACTGCCCTCGAAAGTGAGGTCTCTACGCTCTCTTTTGACACATAATTCACGAGAAAGCATGCCGAGAAGGAATCGCCTGCCCCGACGGTGGATACCGCTTTTGACGTCGGCACGGGAGACTCGTAAAACTTGCCCGCAAATTCTCCGCGCGCGTCATATATGAGCGCGCCGTCGCGGTCGAGCGTCATTATTACGAGGCGCAGGTTCTTATATTTTTCCGCCGTGCGTCTGCACACCTCGCGCACGTCTCCTCCGAGCGAAAGCGCCCCCATCTCCTCGCGCGACAGCTTTAATATCGTCGCGTGCGAGAGCGCCGTGTCGATCAGCTCGTCCGTATAATAGTTCTGCCGGATGTTTATATCGAAAAACACCTCGCCGAAACAGCGCGCGAGCAGCGCGTCGAGCGTTTTTCTTGAAGCCTCGCCTCTTGCGGCAAGCGTTCCGAAATAAAGCGCGTCAGCGTCAAAAGCCGTCTTCGGCGGCGGTATCATGTCAAATGCGACGCCGCGCACGAGGTCGTACGTCGGCTTGCCGTCCGCAAGCGTGACCTTGCAATACCCCGTCGGCGCGTCTATAACGGCGACGTTTTCAGTGTTGATGCCGAAACCGCGCGCCGCCTCTAGCGCGGCGGCGCCGTTTTCGTCGGCTCCGACGGCGGAGATGAAGTCAACATCCGCGCCGAGCCTTGCCGAGTGCGCGGCAAAGTTGAACGGCGCACCGCCTATCGTGCGCTCCTCGCCGAAGATATCCCACAGCACCTCGCCGAACACGGCGAGCTTTACTCTTTTTTTCACGGGACGCCCCTTTCTATTTTATTTCGCCTTCGGATACTCGTTGCAGAGCGGATAGAGCGGCTCCTCGTCCTCCTCTATCTTCGGGAACCTGCCCTGCGGCTCGTAAAACCTGTTGTCGGTGTTGTCGTCGTTTACCATCGATACCTCGCCTATGAGCACCTTGCCGTGCCCACGCTCCGCCCAGAACGCGTGGTACTGACGCTGAGGCAGCGTTATGCTCTCCCCGGGCAGAAGGCAGAGCTTCGTCCCGGCGGGGACAGTGCGGACGCAGCCGTCGATCGTCACATTTACGTCCGTGTCGGCAAGCTTCTCGTCCTCGGTGGAATTATAGACCTCGACTATGAGATTTCCGCCGCCGCGGTTTATTATATCCTCCATTTTGTGAAAGTGGAAGTGCATAGGCGAATACTGATTCTCGTCCGAGATGAGCAATTTTTCGGCGTATGTCTTTTTGCAGTCGGGTTCCGAAAGCGAGCCGTTTCTGAGTGTGAACAAAAACAGCCCTATTTTGGCAAAATCCCCGTGACCGTAGTCGGTTATATCCCAGCCGAGCATGTGGTTCCTTATCTCGTCGTACTCATGCCCGCACTTCTCCCACATCTCTTTTGTGAAGAATGCGAACGGCGGCAGGTGAAATCCCATCTTCTTTATAAATTCGGAATTTTCCCTTATTATGCGGTTTATTTCTGAGCGTTTCATTTTTAAGCCTCTGCTATTTGTTTTTCAACAGTATTTTACCACAGCGGCGCGCGTTTGTCACAGCTTTTTTCTTTTTTTTCGTTGTTTTTTCGGATTTCGGTGATTGACAGCCCGCTCTCCGTGTGATATTATATTACGACCCAAAACTCACGGCGTAAAACCGTATTTACGGAGGAAAAAATGAGCTATAAAAAAATCCTCACGATACAGGATATATCATGTGTCGGGCAGTGCTCGCTGACTGTTGCTCTCCCGATACTCTCTGCGGCGGGACTTGAGACCTGCATCCTTCCCTCTGCGGTGCTGTCGACGCATACGGCAGGCTTTTCCGGATACACGTTCCGCGACCTGACTGACGACATCCCTGCAATTGCCGCGCACTGGAAAAAAGAAAAGATCTCCTTTGACGCCGTCTACACCGGATACCTTGGCAGCGAGCGCCAGATAGACTACGTTTCCGACATCATGAAAACGCTGATAAAAGATGGCGGTCTCTCAATAGTCGACCCCGCGATGGCTGATAACGGGAAGCTCTACCCCGCGTTTGACGAAAGCTACGTCGAGGCAATGAAAACACTCGCTTTTTCGGCAGACATAATACTGCCCAACATAACCGAGGCATGCTTTTTGACCGGCATCGAGTACCGCGAAAGCTATGACGAGGACTATATCACCGGCATCCTTGACGCGCTCGTCAAAAGCGGCGCCGGGACGGTCGTCCTGACGGGAGTCGGATACCGCGAAGGTATGACGGGTGTTGCCGTTTACGACGGGAAAACCAACTACTATTACGAACACAAGCGCATAGAAAAGGGATGCCACGGCACGGGCGACGTCTACGCCTCAGCGTTCGTCGGCGCTCTCATGCGCGGCAGATCGTCCTTCGACTCGGCAAAGCTCGCCGCAGACTACACCGTCCGCACGATAGAGGCGACACAGGGCGACGCTTCTCATTGGTACGGCGTCAAGTTTGAGACAGTGCTGCCCGAGTTCATAGAAATGCTCGAAAAATAAGGGGCAAAGGCAGTAAACCCGAGCTTATCATGCAAAAAAGGCACCCGCGATAGGTGCCTTTTTTCTTTAAATAATGCTCCTCTTCTCCACGGGTCAAAGGAAAATATGCCCGCTTCGCGTGCCTCTTTCAGCAGAGATTTTTTGCTTCGCAAAAAACTCCGGCTGGTTTTATAGATTGTCCTACACCAACGAAGGCGGGGCGCTCACGCACCACGTGGATCCGAACCAAGGGAAAGACGCCCGCTTCGCGTGCCTCTTTCCGCAGAGATTTTTTGCTTCGCAAAAAAACTCCGGCTGGCTCTCTTCTATAGTCACTCCGAAATAGAAATGGGGCGCAAGCGCCCCATTTCTATTTCGGAGTGACTGGATTCGAACCAGCGGCCTCTTGGTCCCGAACCAAGCGCTCTACCGGACTGAGCCACACCCCGTTTT
>CANRKP010000067.1 GCA_947631245.1 uncultured Clostridia bacterium | reverse complement strand
TGTCGGCAGCTCGGGGAGCACGTCCGCCTCGCAGAGTATGTGCTGCTTTACGGCGCATGTCTTTTCTGTCGGGAATATGACGGGGAACGCCTCCTCCGCGCGGCTTATCGGTATGAATTCGACGGAGCGGAGCACGGCGGGGTCGACCTCCTCGAGGTCGGCGGTGTTGTCGCGAGGTATGATTATGCGCGTCACGCCGGCGGCGCATGCGGCGGAGGTCTTTTCGCGAAGTCCTCCTATGGCGAGGATGCGGCCTGTCAGCGTAAGCTCGCCGGTCATTGAAACGTCCCGGCGCGCGGGGCGTCCTGAGAGTGCGCTCACCATAGCGCAAAGCATGGAGATGCCGGCGGAGGGACCGTCCTTCGGCGTCGCCCCTTCGGGGACGTGGATGTGGATGTCCTTTGTCTTATAGAACGAGCCGTCTATGCCGAGCTCCTTCGCATGCGCGCGTATGTAGCTTATGCCGATATTGGCGGATTCCTTCATGACGTCGCCGAGCGAGCCTGTAAGCTCGAGCTTTCCCGTGCCGTCCATGACGAGCGCCTCTATTTTAAGAAGGTCGCCGCCCGTCTGAGTGTACGCCATCCCGTTGACGACGCCGACCTCGTCTTCGTCGGAGATATGCTCCGGCATGTGCTTGCGCGCGCCGAGCAGCTCGCCGACGTTTTCCTTCGTCAGCGTCAGCGAACGGCATTCGCCGGATACAAATTTTCTCGCCGCCTTGCGGCAGAGGGAGGATATCTCGCGCTCGAGCCCGCGGACGCCCGCCTCGCAGGTGTAGTAATCTATGAGTTCAAACACGGCGTCGTCGCGTATGCGGAAGCGCCGCCTGTCTATGCCGTGGCGGCGGCACTGCTTCGGTATCAGGTGGTTTTTGGCTATCGACAGCTTTTCGTCCCTCGTGTATGACGGAAGCTCTATGACCTCCATTCTGTCGAGCAGCGGGCGCGGTATCGTCTCCGTCGTGTTCGCGGTGCAGATGAACATGCAGTCCGAAAGGTCGAACGGCAGCTCCACGAAGTGGTCGCGGAAGTTCTTGTTCTGCTCGGAGTCGAGCACCTCGAGCATCGCGGAGGCGGGGTCGCCGTGCGCGTCGCGCGTCAGCTTGTCTATCTCGTCGAACAGCATGAGAGGATTTTTCACGCCGACGTCTGTGAGCGCGTTTATGATGCGGCCCGGCATCGCGCCGATGTAGGTCTTTCTGTGTCCGCGTATGTCCGCCTCGTCGCGGACGCCGCCGAGCGAGACGCGGACGTATTTGCGCTTCATCGCGCGAGCGATGGAGGACGCTATCGACGTTTTGCCCGTGCCGGGAGGACCGACAAGGCAGATGATCTGATGACGCAGCGTCGGCGAGAGCTGCTTTACCGCGAGATATTCGAGGATCCTGTCCTTGACGCGGCGCAGCCCGTCGTGATCTTCGTCGAGTATTCGGGAGGCTGCGTCGACGTCGACGCGGTCCTTCGTCTCAGCTGACCACGGCAGGGAAAGGCACACGTCGAGGTAGTTGCGTAAAAGCGCGCCCTCGGGCGAGCCCACAGCCGTCTGCGACAGGCGGGACGCCTCGCGCAAAAGCTTCGTCCTCACCTCGTCGGGAAGGTCGGCAGCCGTTATTTTTTCAATATAATCGTCGTCATCGGACCCGCCAAGCTCGTCGTTTATGACGCGGAGCTGTTCGCGCAGGAAATGCTCGCGCTGCGCTTCTCCCATGGAGGCGCGGACGCGGTTCTGTATCTCTTCCTCGAGGTCGAGCATGGCGGTCTCGTCGTCAAACAGCTTTATCGTTACGTTGAGGCGCGATACGGGATCGAACTGCTCGAGCACGCGCTGGCGGTCCTCCCACCTGACGAGCGCGCCGGAGGCGACGAAATCGGAAAGGAGCCCCGGGTTCTTTATCGCGCGCGCCGCAATGAGCATCTCGCGCGAGGGACGCCTGTCCTGCGGACGCTCTTCGAGCGTCGTGCAGAGCACGCGCATCGCAGCCCGCGTCCGCTCGTCGGGCTCGCCCTCGAGCGTCACGGTCTTCGTCATGACGCCCGCGCGGATAAATCCGCTCTTGTCGCGCGTCCAGCTCATGATCTGGGCGCGGCAAAGACCCTCGACGAGCACGCGCATCGCGTCTTCGGGGGTGCGGACCGACTGTTTTATTTTCGCCACGCATCCGACGCCGTATACGTCGGCGCGCGAGGGGTCGCTGCAAGAGACGTCGCGCTGGGTGACGAGGAAGACGACGGCGTCGCCCTCAAGCGCCGCGTCGCACGCCGCGACCGAGGCTTCGCGCTCTATCTCGAAGCTCAGCGGGATAGAGGGGAAAGCCACAAGACCGCGCAGCGGTATGACGGGCAGCGAAATGAGTTCTGCTTTTTCCGTATATTTAGGCATTTATATTTTGCTTTGATCCTTTGTTTAAGTGAAATTACATCCATTATATCATATGCGGCGCCGAAAATCCACCCTATTTTCGAGAGTTTTTGCGCCGGCGGCAGAAAAAGCCCCGAAAAACAATACGGGCAGTCACCTCCCGGCAAGATGTGATATCATGAGGTTGATATATCTCCGGTCACGGCGGCTGCCACGCTTGTCCCGCCGCAGGGCGGGGTTGAGCCTATAAAATTTTTACGGCAAGTTTTATTATACCTGAACTTTCCGGGTTTGTATATAGGCAAATTGAACGAGAAAGTTGGAAATTTTTCATTCAATTGTCCATCTTCCCGATTTGTCAATAGGAATGGGCAAAATGCGCGGATTTTTTCGCCGCTTTGAAGGGGTAGAGCGATTTTTCCTGCAAAAACGGGCGGGTTTTGGCGTCGCGTGAAGGCGAAAATCCGATTTTTCGGCAAATCCCGCGTCTGGCGGCGTCACGGTCGGACGCCGTGGGCTTGAGCGCGGAAAGCAAAGAAAAATTACGAAAAATTTCTTTTTCACGCTTGACAAAGGGGGAAAAGTGTGCTATACTCGCGGATGTAAAAAGAAGCGGAACGTGTTCGTCCCCACCGTGCGGCTCGATATGTCGGTACGGTAAAAAGCGAGGCACCCATATTGGATGGGCGTTTTTCGGCGGAGGAACACAGTTCCCCCGCGTTATTTTTTCGTGCGGCACGACCGCCGCCGACGCTCGGCTTATACGGAGGTATATGGCAACCAACTCTAAGGATCATCTGATCAACGACATGATAAGGCTCTCGGGGAACGTCCGCGTTGTGGACGGCTCGGAGC
>CANRKP010000066.1 GCA_947631245.1 uncultured Clostridia bacterium | reverse complement strand
TTTTCACACTTGCTTTATCAAGCTAATCAAAAAGCGTGCCCCGCTTATCGCTTGAGCACGCTTTTTCGACAATCTGAGCTCCCCGGTACCCCCGGGGAGCTGCTTTTTTTCATATCGCCGTTTACGACGTCGCCGTCTCCAAATCCTTTATTTCCGCCTTCTCGACGAGGAACATCAGCACCTTGTCCCAAATAAGGCTTTGCCTTATCGTGCCCTCGCCGTAGTACTCCTCGCAGGTCTTTGAGTCCTTGAACCCGTTCTCCTCGGCGTATTTCGCAAGACCGTCCGTATATTCCTTATCCGATATCGTTATTTCCTCGCGCTCGATTATGAGGTTCAGCACCATCTGCTCGAACACATACTCGCGGCTCTGCTTCTCGATTTTCGTTTCGAGCGCCGCCATCGTCATCCCGCTCTGCTCCGCGTATTCCTCGAGCGTCATGCCGTAATACGATTCGATAGACGCCTTCGACGCCTCGATCTGCTTTGCCACGACTGCCTCGGGATACTTTATCGCCTTGGAATTTGAGATAACGTACTGCCAAACGGCGGAGAGCTCCGCCAAAAGCTCCTGTTTGTCCGCCTCCTCGCGCAGAACGCCGCGCAGGTACGCCTCATAATCCGCTATCGTTTCGTAGTCTGTCTTTTCTGCCACGAACGCGTCCGTGTACTCGGGCTGTATGCCGCGTTTCGCAGACCGTATCGTCACATTGAAGTGCGCCAGCACCCCGCGGAGCTTTATGTTCTTGTATGTGTTCGGAAACGTGATATCGAACTCGACCGTGTCGCCGACATGATATCCTATAAGCGCGTCTTCAAACCCGGGAATGAAGCTGTTGCTGCCGATAACGAGCTTGTATCCGCTCTCGTTCGTGTACTCCGTGAACTTCTCGTTGTCAGTCCAGCCCTCGAAATCGCCCTTTATGAAGCCTTCATAAGTTATATATACGGTGTCCTTGAGCGCTATCGGGTCCGCCGCCGTAAGGTCGACGATCTCCGCGTACTGGTCGAGCAGATCGTCGACCCTGTCCCTGACGCTGTCGTCATCGACCGTTATGACGGTGCGCGGTATCTCTACCCCTTTGTATTCGCAAAGCGTGACGTAATCGTCGAGGTCGTAGTCCGCAAGATCGGCAGAATCCTCCGAGCAGGCGCCCAAGAACAGCGCTGATGCCGCAAGTATCGCGGCAAGCGCCGCTCTGTTGAATATTTTCATATCGCAATCCCTCTTTCGGTCGATATACTGTGTACATTTATTCCGATGCTTTTTTAAGTATACCATAAAATCGCGCAATATCAAATACTTTTTTATCATTTTTCGAGAAAAGATATTAAAGGACGGGCAAAAGCAAAACTTTCCTCCGCAAACGCTATTGACAAAGCGCTCGTTATGCCCTATAATATACATATAGAACATTTGTTCTGAACAGTGAAAAACGGGGGACGCCGCAATGGCTGACGGGGAGAGAACATATATTGCCATAGACCTCAAGAGCTTTTACGCCTCGGTCGAATGTGTGGAGCGCGGGCTCGACCCGCTCAAAACGAACCTCGTCGTCGCTGACGCGTCGCGGACGTCGGGGACGATATGCCTCGCCGTCTCCCCCTCTCTCAAGGCGTACGGGATACCGGGGAGATGCCGACTCTTCGAGCTTGAAGAGCGGCTGCGAGAGGTGCGGCGCGAGACGGGCGTCACCGTCCCTTACATTACGGCACCGCCGCAGATGAGACATTATATCGACGCCTCGGCGTCCATATACGCGATATATCTGAAATACGTCAGCCCCGACGACATACACGCCTACAGCATAGACGAGGTGTTCATAGACGCGACCGCATATCTCGGGATGTATAAAAAGACGCCGCGCGAGTTTGCGGAGCTGCTCATACGGGACGTGTTCGCCTCGACGGGCATCACGGCGACGGCGGGCATCGGCGAAAATCTCTACCTTGCAAAGGTCGCGATGGACATCGTCGCGAAGCACGCGCCGCCTGACGCGCACGGAGCGAGGATCGCGGAGCTCGACTGCGCCGGATACAGAAAAACGCTGTGGGATCACAGACCCATAACCGATTTTTGGCAGGTGGGCGGCGGCACGGCGGCGCGTCTCGGAAAATGCGGGATATACACGATGGGAGATCTCGCACGGGCATCGGTCAACGGATCTGACACCATTTACGCCATGTTCGGGATAAACGCCGAGCTTTTGATAGACCACGCGTGGGGATACGAAACGTGCACGATGAGGGACATAAAATCGTACCGCCCCGAGACAAGGTCGATGTCGTCGGGTCAGGTGCTGCCGTGTCCGTATCCGTACGAAAAATTCACGACCGTGCTGCGCGAGATGACGGACGCGCTCTCGCTCGAGCTTTTCGGGCACGGGCTCTCGACTGACGTGCTGACGCTCGACGTCGGCTACGACAAGCTCGGCGCGGCGACCTTCCCCGGCATTCCCGCCAGCGAGGACAGATACGGACGCCGCGTGCCGCTCCCCGTCCACGGCACGGCGAACCTCGGGACGCACACGTCGTCATACCGCAGGATAACGGACGCGGTGCTGTCGCTCTGCCGCCGCATCACCGACGAGCGCCTGCCGGTGCGCCGCGTCACCGTCACGGCGTGCAACGTGCTTCCGTCATGCTGCGAGCAGCTCGACATATTTGCGGACCCGGCAAAGGACGAAAAAGAGCGCGCGATGCAGCGCGCGATGCTCGATATAAGGGAAAAATTCGGAAAAAACGCGATCCTCCACGGCACGAGCCTGAAAAGCGGCGCGACCGCCATCGACAGAAACGGGCAGATAGGCGGTCACATGGCGGAGAGGCGGACGCGTGAGGCAACGTCATGAACGAAGACAAATATTCGGATATAATCGGTATGACACGGTCCGACACATCACGCCCCGGGCACGCCCGCATGAAGACGGAGGACCGCGCAAAGCTGTTCGCGCCGTTCGCCGCCCTGCACGGATACGACGAGGCCGTGAAGAGAAAGGAGGCGAGCCCCGCCGAGGCGCGTGCGGAGCTTTTCGGCGACGCCGAAGCCGAGATAGACGGAAGCCTGCGCGCCCTGCGCCTCGCATTGCGGCACGGCATGCACCCGCGCGCCTCGGTCACATACTTTTCGGAAAAAGACGGACGCCGCCTCGTTATCGGCGGAGACGTCACTTCAGTCGACGGCAGCGGCGACGGCGGCACCCTCACCGTCGCCGGAAAAAAGATCCCGTTTCGCGATATAACCGAAATATCGGCAATATCCGAGCGGGAATGAAAAGACTACGGAAAAACGGCGCCCGAGCTTCGGACGCAGAAAACGGCGCCCTTTCGGGCGCCGTTTTTCTATATGCCGGTGGCGGGACTTGAACCCGCACGCCGTTGCCGGCAAAGGATTTTGAGTTTTACAGTTCGTACCGAAACAACAATCCTTTGAATGAACTTATCGGAACTTGCAACCCTCAAAAAAGCCCGTAATATCAAGGCTTTTGCCCGCCTGACGCCGAAAATCCCGATCCCGCAAGGGGTTTCCAAGAATCGCCGTTTTGACGCTCAAAAAAGAAATCGGAGGTCCATCGGAGGGACATTTCTGCAAAATCTAATCAGTGAAATAGAATCAGGGGGTCGAACCCCAACGCAGTGTTTGCCACCGCCATTGACAATTCATTTTTACTGATAGGAGAATTACAATGTCTACGAGAATCGAATATGAAACCAGACTACGCGATTACCCGGATCTTTTGACCGTCAAAGAGCTGCCGCCTATACTGGGTGGTATTTGCGACCGAACTGCCTTTGAATTGATTCATAAAAACAAAATCAAACATTTTCGTATTGGGAATAAATACTTGATTCCAAAAGCGTACTTGATTGA
>CANRKP010000065.1 GCA_947631245.1 uncultured Clostridia bacterium | reverse complement strand
GAAAACAGTACTCATTGTTCGCTCGCGTATTTCGTTATCAGATATCTTCCTATACTTTCAATGTCCGCGTCTTCGCATGCGTACGTGGTGCGCCGCCTGATTTTTCTCGGAACAGCGTCCGTCGTAAAGCCATTCAGCATGAAGATCGACGACCCGTCATATTTTACAACATTTGATAAAAATTCTTCGTCCGTGCTGAATGAGTCCTCGTTCAGGATGAAAACGATGTCGTCGTAGCACACGCCTAAAAATCGGAGCGCACCGTCGTAAACGGCAAAATCAGCGCCGATCCCGTAAGCGTCGAGTATGCTTTTAAAGATGTCCGCGCAGTAAAACGCGCGGCTCAGCCGCTTTCGCGACGACCAGATGAGAAAAAGGATTCTCGCCCCCGGTATCCTCTGTTCCGTGAAAAAATCGTACCCGTCCGATAAAATTGCCTTCGCCGCCGAAAGCTGCCTCATCCCCGTCGCGCCCGTTATATAGCTGTGCGCCAAAAAGTACGCCCCGGCAACTGAACGCTTTCGGACGGAGCTTTTAAGCAGCGCCTCACCGCGTGAGACGTCTTTTTTGCCCATAATATGTGCGCCGAGAAGTGCGTCGGCAAGTCCGTCCGGCAGCGAAACTGAGGGGAGCGAATCAAGCGCGCCCTCGCGGTCGTAGGGACAGAACAGCCCGAAATACCTGCTCCAAAAGGAAGTCAGGGAGGCAGGGTCAGCCTCGCTCGCGCTCCCCATCTCGTCCTGGAGCAGGAATTTATTGACTATGAACGTGACAGCTTCATCCTCCGTCTTAAACGACTGAAACGGTTGCAAAAACGCCGGAAACGACGAAACATCGCACGGTCCCGGAGCGAATGTGTAAAGGCTTTTGCCGTCACTTGAAAGTAAGAGATTCAAAAACGTCATCCACTCCTGGCGAACCCAGCCCTGTGACACGTATTCGCTTCTCGTCCCGACGACTACCATCGCGTCCGCCGACGCAATCTCTTCCTCGATTTTATCCATATAGCGGTCTGTCCCGACCTCGCGCAACGATGTGTTCGAGAAAAACACGGTAAGTCCGCGCTCGCGCAGCGCGCGGCACAGGCACAGCGCTATTTCCGAATCGGGCGTCAGCTTACCCTCATAAGAATTTTTGAACGAGATAAATACCCTGTTCATCTCTTCTCGGCAGAAATTATCAGATATGCGGGGCGGTGAAGCTCCTGCCTCATCCTTTCGTTGTGCTCGATGTCACGCTCGGTTGGCGACGGCTCGATGACCTCTTTGATCTCAAATCCGGCGCGGATCAGCGAATTCATGATCGTCGCCGTCTTTCTGTGATACTTTGTTATCGTCTTCCCAAGCCATTCGACATGCCGCACGCCCTCGACCGCGTAGTGGTCGAGACGGAAAACAGACATTTTGCCGTCCGTGTCGTATTCCCAAAGGTCATCCGTGGAAAGGCACGACGTAAATACCGGGTGCTCCATCGAGAAAACAAATCTGCCGTGCTCGCGGCACAGCGCGCACACCTCGGAAAACAGCCTGTCGAGGTCCTTTATATAGTGAAGCGCCAGCGAACTCACAACAAGGTCGAAGCTGCCGAGCGTGCCGTCTATCGTCTCGGCGTCCGTGACTTTGTATCTAATCTTTGCGTCCCGGTTGTGCTCCCGCGCAAATTCTATCATGCGGGAGGAATTATCGATTCCCAAAACTTCCTCGGCGCCATTCGAAACGAGCCACGCGCACATGTTTCCGTAGCCACAGCCGACATCAAGCACGGAAATCCCGCGTACCTCGCCGATAAGACCGCGCATTATGGGCTGTTCTATGTTGTCGTTATAGTTGTCCTTATCCTGGCGCAACTTGTAATAATTATCGAAAAAAGCGTCGTCGTCGTATATTGCTCCCGTGTCCTTGCCAACCTCTCGTTCAGCGATCGTTTTCATTTCAAATTTTGAATCATCCATACTCAAACACCACCTGATTCGCTCAGCAGAGCGGATTTTATGTCCGTGCAAGCTCACCCCGCACGGCTAATTCTGACGCTCACACCAGCTCTCCACGAGCGATTTTTATAAACTGCCGCATTTTGTCCGGGTTCTTGCGCCCGTCAGGGAACTCGACGCCCGAATTCACATCGACGCCGTACGGGCGAACCGTTTCTATGGCGCGCGCGAGATTTTGCGTGTTGAGCCCTCCGGCGAGAAATACCGGTTTTTTGACGGACGAGACGATTTTTTTGCTTATGCTCCAGTCGTGTGTCAGCCCGGTGCCGCCGATTCTGTCCGCCGTGATCGTGTCAAGAACGAGCGCGTCCGCGTATTTTTCAAGCTCCAACGCAGCCTCGACGCTGCGCTCTCCTACCACGTGGACGGATTTGATGATATACGCGTCCGGTATCGCATCTCGGATTTTCAGTATTTCCTCCGGCGAGATAACGTCATGGAGCTGCACGGCATATATGCCCAGCTCCTTCATCGTGGAGATGACATCCCCCGCCGCCGTCAGATGAGTGACCGCGACAGGCACGGAACCGCGAAGGTCGACCGAATCAAGTATTTCTCTCGCCTGCCTGTTTGTTAATTTATCTTCGGCAGTGTGCGTTATCCCAACGAGAAATCCGATATAATCCGCACCGAGGGATGCAGCAAGCGCAGCCTCCTCTGACCGCGATATACCGCAAAATTTGACCTTCATCGCACGACCTCTTCATAGTCATTATCGCTCAAATGCATTATAACACCAACGGCACTGAGTGTCAAGCAAAACGAAGCTTAACCTGATATATGCGAAGATTGCAAAATATAATTCATTGTGAGCGCAGATTATTCAAAAAAGGGGGCGACCGGCGCCCCCTTCGTTTTTATCTTATTCTTGCGAGCGTGCGGACGCCGTCCCGAAGGGCGGAGGAAAGCTCGTTTATTTCGTCCTCCGTCGTGTCGCGGCAGAGACTGACGCGAACGGTCGTGTCCGCCTCGCGCTCGGTAAGTCCGAACGCGAGCAGCGCGCGGCTGAGGTTTTTCGAATGCGTCGAGCAGGCGGAGCCGCTCGAAATATATATCCCGCGCGAGGAAAGGTAGTTGAGCATCGTCTCGCTTTTGATGCCCGGCAGCGTTACGCTCAGAATGTGCGGCGCGGATACGGGCGGCAGATTCGGGCGGATGTCGCCGCCCTCCGAAAGCGCCTCCGCGAGGATGAGGCGCAGCTTTGCCATGTGGGCGGCGTCCTCCTCCCACGTTGACATGGCGCGTTTTACGGCGGCCTCAAACCCGAGCACGGCGGGGACGTTGACGGTCCCGGAGCGGAGCCCGTCCTCCTGCCCGCCGCCGAAAATGACGGGGGAGAGTGCGCGCGCGCGGAGCACGCGGTCGGAGATGCAGAGCGCGCCCGCGCCCTTCGGACCGTGTATTTTGTGCGCGCTGACCGTGACGAGGTCTGCGCCGAGGGAAGAAAAGGTGAACGGCACCTTCATGTATCCCTGCACGGCGTCGCAGTGGCGAAACGCAAAGGGTGCCTTATCGGCGGCGAGGCGGAACGCGCCCTCGACATCATACCGCGCGCCCGTCTCGCTGTTGACGAGCATCAGCGAGAGCAGCACGGTGTCGGGCGTCAGCGAGGCTTCAAGCGCGTTCATGTCGAGCGCGCCGCCGCGCGTCGGTATCGAGACGAGCTCGAACCCCTCGGTCTCCGCCTGTTTTGCCGAGGCATAGACCGAGGCGTGCTCGCCTTCTGTTATTATGATCCTTCCGCGCCGCGCCTTCGAGCGGGCGACGCCGAGCACCGCCATGTCGTTTGCCTCGGTGCCGCTCGCGGTGAAAACGAGCGCGCCGCCGCGGCGGACGCCGAGCGAGCCGAGAACGGCGGCGCGCGCCGAGTCGAGGCTGCGGCGCGCGTCAAGTCCCGCGCGGTGCGCGGACGACGGATTTCCCCAATTTTCCGTGAGCGCCGCGTTGACGGCGGCGACTGCCTCGGGGCAGGGGCGCGTCGTCGCGGCATTGTCAAGATATATCATCTGCAATCAGTCAAATTCAAAATACGTTATCATGTTTTCGATGTCCTCGGTGTGAGAACCGATGAGGTCGGTGAGTGACGTCACGGTCAGAACGTACACCATGCTCCAGTGCAGGCATGCGACCTGAACGAAGCTGTATTCGTTCTCGCCGAGCTTTGCGGTGTAGGAGTACTTGTTCGCCGCGACGCCGCCGAGCGTCGTCGTCTCTGTCGAGGACAGTTTCATGTCGTCGAGGATGATATTGAAGTCTGTCTGCGCCTTCTCCCACCATGTGTCGAGCGTCTCGCCCGACTCGACGTTCCACGCCATAACGGTGACGTTCGTGATGTCGGAATTCGAGCAGTATGCGCCGACGACGCCCGTCGAGATGGACTCCGTCCACGTCTCGGGAACGTAGAGCTTGTAGTTCACGATATCGTTTGTGACGAGCTTCATGCCGTCGGGCGCTTTGTCCTCGTTGTTCGAACAGGAGACGAGAAGCGGCAGCGACGCAAGTATCAGCGCCAAAATAAAAGCGAGCTTTTTCATTATATTCAAGACTTCCTTTTTATGTAAGGTAGTTATATCTACTTTATATATAATTATATCTCCGCCGCGCGCGCTTGTCAATCCCGCACGGCAAGTATCTCACGGCAATCGCTTACGAAAAAGGATCAAGAAGAAGCAAAAACTTTAAGCAAATACTCATGAGAAAGAGCGCATCTT
>CANRKP010000064.1 GCA_947631245.1 uncultured Clostridia bacterium | reverse complement strand
ATGAACCGCTCGTTCGTCTCGGGGTCGAGGTAGCTCATATTCGTGCCGCTGTATTCCTGATGGCGCGTGAGGTCGAAGTCCGTGCGGTTGTGGGTGCCGTTTATCTCTCCCCATCCGAACGGGAAAAGGAACTCGATGTCGCACGCCGCCTTCGCGTAGTGGGCGAGCTTTTCGTGGTCGTGATAGCGCAGATGCTCGGGCGCGATTCCGAGGTCCTCAAAATATTTTCTGCCGTATTCCTTAAAATAGTCGTAGAGCTCGCCGTCCTGCCCCTCATGGCAGAACGTTTGGAACTCCATCTGCTCGAACTCTATCGTGCGGAACGTGAAGTTGCCTGGTGTGATCTCGTTGCGGAACGCCTTTCCTATCTGTCCTATCGAGAACGGGAGCTTCGCCCTCATCGTGCGCTGCACATTGAGGAAATTAACGTATTCGCCCTGCGCGTTCTCGGGGCGCAGGTAAATGACGCTCTTCGAGTCGTTAGTGACGCCGCGGAACGTCTGGAACATCAGATTAAATTCGCGGATATCGGTGAAGTTGTGCTTGCCGCACTTCGGGCACGGTATAGCGTGCGCCTTGATATACTCGAACATCTCCTCCTTCGTCATTCCGTCGGCGTGAGCGTCGGGGTCGAAATCGTTTATGAGATTGTCCGCGCGGTGGCGTGTCTTGCACTCCTTGCAGTCAAGGAGCGGGTCGGAAAAACTCGCGACGTGACCGCTCGCCTCCCAAACTCTCGGGTGCATGAGGATATCGGCGTCGACCTCGTAGCTGTTCTTGCGCTCCTGTATAAATCTCTTGCGCCATGTGTCCTTGACGTTGTTTTTCATCCTCGCGCCGAGCGGACCGTAGTCCCATGTGTTCGCAAGACCGCCGTATATGTCGCTCCCCGCGAAGATGAAGCCGCGGTTCTTGCAGAGCGCGACTATTTTGTCCATTGTCTTTTCGGTGTTTTCCATGTTCTTGTCCTTGTGCCTTTCTGTTCACGCGGCGTCCGGCGGCGTGCTTTTTCTTTTGTTGTGACGTATCTCCTTATCACCTGTACGAGCGGTACATGGTGTACGCCTCGTTCAGGCTCGGGATAAAGCATTCGACCTCGCCGAGCATCGCGCCCGTCCCCGGGTATTCGAGCGTCGTTACGGTGAATTCTCCGTAATGCGAGAACAGCCCGAGGTTTGCCGTCAGGTCCTCGACCTTCATGTTCGTCTCCGTATATTTGACGATGCTTGAGAACAGCTCCGCCGCGCGCGGCAGATATTCGGCGCTGACGGCCTTTTCAAGCGTCGTTCTCGCGAGCGTCGCGAGGACGGACGTTCTCTCCTCCGCCGTGCCTCCCTTGGTCCTGTAGTGGAGCAGACCAAAGAGGTTCGTCGAATCGATGTGTCTGCTGCCGCCCTCTATCAGGATCTCGGTCTCGAAATCGCGCTCGCCCGTGATGCCGGAATACGGAGCGTTTTCCTCAGTCCTGTCGGGGTTGTAGTACGGATTTATTATATCTCTCGGCAGGCTCATGTCGACGCCGCCTATCGTGTCTATTATCGCGCCCGCGTCAGTGACGTTAGCCTTTATGTAGTAGTCTATCGGCACGGCGGTGAGATAGCTCACGAAATCTACGAGCTCGTCGCAGCCGCCCTTGTCGTACCGCGTACCGAGAAGATAATACGAGCCGTTGACGGACACGCGCGTGTTCGGCGGGATCAGGGTGAACGTTATCTGCTTCTTTTCCTCCGAGACGGTCACGAGCAGAAGGATGTCCGCGTTTTTCGTTCTTATCGGCTTTTCAAGGAGACCGAGCTGAACGCCGGCTCCTATTCCGGCGGCGGAGAGATCCTCTATATAGTCGTTGAAATCGTCGGGGCGGTAGTCGGTGCCTATGAGCAGCACGCTGAACGACGAGCCCTCGAGATCCTCCCCGTCAGACTGAGACGGCGGCGTTATTATCGGCGGGGCGACGGTCGGATTATTCGACGGCTCCGATATGCCCGTGTCCTCCGGCGACTCCGCGATCCCTATGACGTTTTCGGCTATAAATCCCGTGATGAGCCATGCTATCGAGCCGAATACGACCGCGGCTATCAGGAACGCTATTACAAAATTTCTTACTGCTGCAAGCATTTCTCGGCCTTTTTCCTCATCGGTTTTTTCCGTCAGAGAGTATTATATACCATCCTTGTCCTTTTTTCAAGTGCAAACTGAGAAAGAGAGCGGCTTTCCGCCGTGTTTTTTGCCGCGCCTCGGTTTACAAACGCGCGATTTTCTGCTATTATATACATGTAAAAAAAGCGTTTCGGGTAAAAAAGGAGCCCACTGCATATGGATATGTTCTCTCTCAAAGGCAGAGTTGCGCTCGTTACGGGCGCGGCTTACGGCATAGGATTTGCGATAGCGGAGGCGCTCGCCGAGGCAGGCGCCGAAATTGCCTTCAACTGCCGCAGTCGGGCGCACCTCGACGCGGCGCTTGAGGAATATAATAAGCGCGGCATCGAGGCGCACGGCTATATCTGCGACGTAACGGATGAGACCGCCGTCGGGAAAATGGTCGCCGACATTGCGTGTTCACTCGGTCCCGTCGACATTCTCGTAAACAACGCGGGCATAATCAAGCGTATCCCCATGCACGAGATGGAGGCGTCCGAATTCCGCGAGGTCGTCGACATAGACCTTGTCGCGCCCTACATCGTTTCAAAGGCGGTGCTGCCGTCGATGATGGAGCGCAGGCACGGGAAAATAATCAACGTCTGCTCCATGATGAGCGAGCTCGGACGAGAGACCGTCTCCGCATACGCGTCCGCCAAGGGAGGTCTCAAGATGCTGACTCGCAACATCGCCTCCGAATACGGCAAGTACGGCATTTGCTGCAACGGCATAGGTCCCGGCTACATCGCGACGCCGCAGACGGCGCCCCTCCGCGAGCCTCAGCCCGACGGCAGCCGCCACCCGTTTGACATGTTCATAATATCAAAGACACCGGCTGAGCGCTGGGGCGTGCCCGACGACCTCAAAGGACCGGCGGTGTTTCTCGCCTCAGATGCGTCCGACTTCGTCAACGGTCACATACTCTACGTTGACGGCGGCATCCTCGCTTACATCGGCAAGCAACCGTAAATACTCCCCCCCGCAAAACTTTCCGGATATTTTATTTTAATTTATTAACGAGGTAGCAAAATATGAAGATCGCTCTTATCAACGAAAACAGCCAGGCGGCGAAAAACGCCGTGATCGAGGGCGCGCTGCGCCGCGTCGTCGAGCCCATGGGGCACACCGTCGTAAACTACGGCATGTACTCGCCGGACGACAACCAGCTCACATATGTGCAGATCGGCATCCTCGCCTCCGTTCTTCTGAACTCCGGCGCCGCCGACTACGTCATCACGGGCTGCGGCACGGGAGAAGGCGCTATGCTCGCGTGCAATTCTTTCCCCGGCGTCATTTGCGGTCACGTTGAAGACCCGCTCGACGCCTACACATTTGCACAGATAAACGACGGCAACGCGATCGCGATACCGTTCGCCAAGGGCTTCGGCTGGGGCGGCGACCTCAATCTCGAATATATTTTTGAAAAGCTCTTCTGCGAGGAACCGGGTCAAGGGTATCCGCGCGAGCGCGCCGTTCCCGAGAAGGCGAACAAGAAGATACTCGACGAGGTGAAGAAAGTGACATACCGCCCGCTCGAGGATATCCTCCCCGAGCTTGACCACGCGCTCGTCAAGGGCGCCCTCTCCGGCAGCCGCTTTGGGGAGCTGTTCTTCGCCGACTGCAAGTGCGATAAACTCCGCGCGCTCGTCGAAAAAATACTCTCCGAATAAAAATCCTCCCGAAAATTATGCCCGCAGGCGCGCTTCTTTCGCAACGTGCGCCCGCGGGCTCATTTTTTTATTTTTCTGCCGTTTCTGCCTTTTCTGCCTTTTCTGCTGTTATCGCGTCCGCGATGCGGGCGAAATCCCCGATTCCGAGCGCCTCGCCCCTTATCCTCTCGTCGTAGCCGAGCGAGGTGACGAGCGAAACGGCATCGTCCTTTGAAAGCTCCGGCATCCCCGCCGACAGCGCGTTCGGCAGCGTTTTTCGCCGCTGACCGAAGGCGGATGAAATTACCCGGAACAGCGTTTTTTCGTCCTTTGCCGTGACCGGACGCTCGCTCGGGCGGTACAGCTCGATTTTTATGACGGTCGAGGTCACCTTCGGCGCGGGCAGAAAGCTGCCGGGCGACACGGTAAACAGCTTTTTCGCCGTCCCGTAATACGCGACGGCCGCCGTTATCGAGCCGTAGTCCTGCGTGCCGGGCGACGCCGTCAGCCTTGAGGCGACCTCGGTCTGTATCATGACGGTGACGGAGCGCAGCCGCTCTCCGCCCTCCTCCAAAAGCTTCATTATTATAGGCGAGGTGATGTAGTAGGGGAGATTCGCGCAGACGCGGTAGTCCTCATCTCCGAATGCCTCGCGCGTCAGCTCGGGGAGGCTGCACTTCATTATGTCGCGGTTTATGACCGCGACGTTTTCGCAGCCGTCGAGCGTTTCCGCGAGCACCGGTATCAGCGCGCGGTCTATCTCGACTGCCGTCACTTTTCCCGCAAGCCTTGAAAGCTCCGTCGTCATCGTTCCGATGCCGGGGCCTATTTCGAGCACGTTGACGTCCGCCTCACCGTCGACGGCCGCCTCGGCGATCCGCCTCGGTATCGCGGGATTTATGAGAAAATTCTGCCCGAATTCGCGGCGCGGCGATATGCCGTGGCGCGCCATCAGCTCCCGCACGAACGCGGGCGAGCAGAGCTCGGATAGTGTCAGCAAATAAGCGTCCTCCTTATTTCTTCGATGCGCGTCACCTCGACGAGGGACGAGAGCGTCGCGAGCCTTTCGTCTTTACTGTCGGCGAGCAGACCGGCGGCAAGCCCCGCGTACAGCAGCGCGCCCGTCCGCGACAGGTGCGTGTTGTCGGCAACGCCTTTTTCATACGCGCCCGAAAATTTCCCCGCCTCCGCGTGGAGGTAGAGCTTTTTCGTCCCCTCTTCCCCGAGCGCCTCGCAAAGCCCGAGGCTCGCCGCCCCGAGGTCCAGAAGCGGAACTCCGAACTCCGCCGAAAGCTCATGAAGCTTTTCGGCAAATTCGGGGAACGACGGCGCAAATGTTCCCTCCCTGCCGCCCTCGCGGCAGTTGCGCCTCATGACGGGCGTGACGAGCACGGGCGTCATCTTTCGCGAGAGCGCCGCGCGAATGTATTTTTCTATGAATGATCTGTATTCTTCCGGCGGGGAGTACCTGTTCGGTCTTGCCTTCGTGCAGTCGTTGTGCCCGAACTGGATGAAGATGAAATCCCCCTCCCGCGCGCGGGAGAAGAGTTCCGAGAGCTTCCCCTCAAGGTAGAAGGACTTTGCCGAGCGCCCGCCGATAGCGCGGTTCTCTATCGTCAAACCCGGCAGCTCATATGCGCGGCAATGGGAGTATGTGCTCCCCTCGGGGCAAAACTCGCGG
>CANRKP010000063.1 GCA_947631245.1 uncultured Clostridia bacterium | reverse complement strand
GCCTCGCAGAGCTGGACCTTCGGGTCGGAGGGGAAGTCCTCGCCGATCTTTTCCTTGTACTCTGCCTTGAACTCTGCTGCGAGCTCGCGGAGGTCGGCGGCGGTGAGGTCGACGTCGTACTTGACGCCCTTCTTTTCCTTCATCTCGTCGATGAGCTGCTCGAAATACTTCTTTCCGACTTCCATGACGACGTCGGAGAACATCTGGATGAAGCGCCTGTAGGAGTCGTAAACAAATCTCTCGAATTTCGGGTCGGGGTTGCCCTTTATCATCGCCTCGACGACGTCGTCGTTAAGACCGAGGTTCAGAATGGTGTCCATCATGCCGGGCATGGATGCGCGCGCGCCGGAGCGGACCGAAACGAGAAGCGGGTTTTCAAGGTCGCCGAACTTCTTGCCGTTGATCTCCTCTATCTTTGCGACGTACTCCATGATCTCTGCCATGATGTCGTCGTTGATGCGGCGGCCGTCCTCATAATACTGGGTGCACGCCTCCGTCGTTATCGTGAAGCCCTGCGGTACGGGAAGACCGATATGTGTCATCTCCGCGAGGTTGGCTCCCTTGCCGCCCAAAAGCTCTCGCATGTCGGCGTTGCCTTCACTGAAAAGGTAAACAAACTTCTTCTTCATGGATATCCTCCGTTGTATGAGTTTATTGTGCTCCGTACTGTCCTGCGGCGTTTTGCCGCACATAATCATTGTAACATAAATTTCATTCTTTGGCTACCCCTTTTCATAAGTTTTTATGAAAAAAATGGTCCCGTTTCGGTTTTTACCGAAACGGGACGGTCCCGACGGAGTTTTCCCGCGCCGGGATTTTTTTACCTGTACCGACCGTAGTCGACGACGTCGACCGAGACGGTGAACGTGCGCGCGCCGTCGCTGTCGTCGAGCGTTACCGTCGCGCCGTCCTTTTTGGCGACGAGCGAGGCGTGCGAGGTGAGCTCCATGCGGCTCACTTTGTAGCCAGCGTCCTTGAGCGCCGCCTCGACATCGTCGAATGAGGAGGCGACGTTTATCCCGTAGAGGTTCACCTCGGGGTCGTTCCATGTGACGGCTGTCACATATGTGCCGCCGCTCGCGAACGTCGGCCACGGCGTTATGCGGTATTTGACGTATACGTCGGGATCGGTGACCGTGCCGTCGTCGTTTTTGACGGGCTCGTATCCGTGACCGTATATCGCAAACGCCTCGGCTCCGCTTTCGTCGTCTGCGCGCGCGTATTCGGTGAGGTCGACGCCCGCGATGTCGTATGTCACCCAAAATTCGAGGTTCGTGCCCTCGGGCATCGTGAGACTCTTTTTCCCGCAGGACGAAAGCGGGAAAGAGAAAACGAATATCACTGCGATCATAGTCAGCAAAAAGGACCTTTTCTTCATGGCGGCGCCCTCCTATATGAAATTATTTCATTTTGATATACTTTCAACTGATTATATCATGCATAAGCGCGGCTTGTCAAGCATATTCGCATGAATTTTTCCCGGGAAAGGCAAAATTTTGCCGGGCGCGGGGAAATGGCGCACAAAAATGCGCCCGCGTCTTGTAAATCGGCGCGGTTTGATATATAATATAAAAATTAGAACAGGAAATTCGGAGGCGGTCGTGGACATATTCGAGCTTTTCAAGCGGATAGAGAAGGAGAGGGAGACCGAGGCCGCCCGTCCCATGACGGCGGTCGTCGCGGGGCTCGGCAATCCCGAGTCGAAATACACGTTCACGCGCCACAACGCGGGCTTTCTCGCGATGGATTACGCCTCGCAGAAGCTCGGAGTGAAGCTGACGAAGGCAAAATTCCACGCGCTTACGGCGGAAGCCGTCATCGGCGGCGAGCGCGTGCTTCTGATGAAGCCGCAGACGTACATGAACCGCTCGGGCGACGCCGTCGGCGAGGCGGCATCGTTTTACAAGCTGCCGCCGGAGCGCGTCTTCATCATCTGCGACGACGTCAACTTGCCGACGGGGACCGTCCGCATCCGCGAAAAGGGGAGCTCCGGCGGGCAGAACGGGCTCAAGAGCATAGCGGAGGCGCTCGGCTCCGAGGCGTTCCCGCGCATAAAGCTCGGCGTCGGCGGAAAGCCGTCGCCGGAATGGGACCTTGCCGACTGGGTGCTCTCCACATTCGACGAGCACGACCGCGAGCTGATGTTCGCGGCGTTCGGACGCGCTTACGAGGCGCTGCCTCTCATCCTCGGCGGAGATTTTTCGGGCGCGCAGAGCAGATACAACGGATAGGAAAGGGAAGCGCCGCCGGCACGTCAACGATAATCAATGATAAAACTGACAGACACCATCAGGGCAGAGCGCGACTATCCCGCCCTCACGGAGGCTCTCCGAGCCTCGCTGTCGGGAGCGAAAAAGCCCGCTCCGATCCTCGTCTCGGGCCTATGCACGGGCGCGGCGAATGTGTTTTACGCCTGCGTTTCCGAGGACGCAAAGGAGTATTCGGGGAAAGCGCCGCTCATCCTCGCGGCTGACGAGCCCGAATGCCTCAGGATACGGAGCTTTTTTGAGTCGCTCGGACGCCGCGCGCTGTATTTTCCGCCGCGCGAGCTCATCTTTCATAACATAACCGCCTCCCGTGACAGCGAGCACGAGAGGCTCTCGGTGCTTGACGCGGTATCGTCCGGCGAGCCCGACGTGATAATAACGACGCCGGACGCCGCGCTTTCGTACACGCTGACGCCGCGCCGCCTTGCCGATATGACCTTGACGCTCTCGGTCGGCGAGGAGGTGTCGGAGGATGATATCGCACGCCGCCTTTTCGCGGCGGGGTACGTCCGCGTCGACATGGTTGAGGGCGTTGGGCAGTATTCGGTCCGCGGTGATATCGTTGACATATTCCCGCCGTCATACGCGCTGCCGCTGCGCGCGGAGTTTTTCGGCGACGAGATAAACAGGCTCTGCACGTTCGACCCCGGGACGCAGCGCACGTCCGATTTCCTCGACACGGCAAAGATACTGCCCGCGCGCGAGTTCACGGTGACGCCCGAGGCTCGGGAGAGGATAGCGGACGCGGCGAGAAAGCTCTCTGCAAAGGCGAAGAGCGAGAACACGCGCGGCATCCTGCGTGCCGAAGCTGAGGCTGCAGAGGCGGGGCTCCCGCTTCCGTTCGCGGACAAATATCTCCCGCTCATAATGCCGGAGCGCTGCGGGCTCTTCGACCACCTCGGCGCGCCCCGCGCCGTCATAACCGTCGAGAGCAACAACGTCTCCGCCCGCACGGACGGGTATCTTGCGATGCTCGACGAGGAGATAAAGGCGATGCTCGAAGAGGGCATGACGTCGCCCTCGCTCACCGATTGCACATACAGGCGCGACGCGCTCGACGCGTATCTTTCCAAATGCGCTCATATCATAAACAACGCGTTCACATCGGCAAAAACGGGTCTTTCGGGACGGCAGCTCGGCGGCGTGTTCGGCTTTTCGTCGCGCCGCGGCGTCGCCTACAACGGCAACATAAAACTATTGACCGAGGACGTCATAACGCTCATACGCGGCAATTACAGGATAAGCGTGAGCTGCGCCTCCGAGGCGTCGGCATCACTGACCGCAAAGGCGCTCGCGGACGAGGGGCTGCCCGCATTCGTTTCGCAGGACGCCTCGCCCGAGAAAATGAAGCCCGGCGTCGTTTACGTTGGCTGGGATAACGAGACCGAAGGCTTCGAGCTCCCAGCGCAGAGATTTTCGCTTATGTCGTTTGCGGGCAGCGCTGACGCGGCGAAGAAAAAGCGCAGGATAAAGGACCGCCGCGACGGCAAAAACACCGAGAAGATACTGTCATACGGCGATTTGAAACCGCTCGATTACGTCGTCCACGCCGCATACGGCATAGGGCAGTACATGGGGCTTGAGAACCTCGTCGTCGACGGGGTCGCCCGCGATTACGTCAAGATAAAATACGCGGGCACGGACCTTCTCTATCTTCCGACGGATCAGCTCGACCTCGTCTCAAAATACATCGGCTCTCACGGCGACGACGGCACGGTGAAGCTCTCGAAAATGGGCGGCGCCGACTGGGTAAAGGCAAAGTCGCGCGCGAAGAGTGCGGCGAAGGACATGGCAAAGGAGCTTATCGCGCTTTACGCGGCGCGCATGCGCTCGAAGGGGTTCGCTTTTCCGCCCGACGACGAATTTCAGCGCGGGTTCGAGAGCAGCTTTGAATATGAGGAGACCGAGGCGCAACTGACAGCCGCCGACGAGATAAAGCGGGATATGGAAAAGCCGTATCCGATGGACAGACTTCTCTGCGGCGACGTCGGCTACGGGAAGACGGAGGTCGCGCTGCGCGCGGCGTTCAAGGCGATCCTCGCGGGAAAGCAGGTCGCGTTTTTGGTCCCGACGACGATACTCGCGCACCAGCATTTCGGCACGGCGACGGCGCGGATGAGACCGTATCCGATAACTGTCGAGATGCTGTCCCGCTTCCGCACAAAGGAGCAGCAGGCGGAGATACTCCGCAGGCTCCGCCGCGGCGAGATAGACATGATAATCGGTACGCACAGGATAATTTCCGGGGACATAAAATTCCGCGATCTCGGGCTTCTGATAGTAGACGAGGAGCAGCGCTTCGGCGTCTCGCAGAAGGAGAAGCTGAAACAGATGTCCGTCGGCGTCGACGTCCTGACGCTTACGGCAACGCCGATACCGCGCACGCTCAACATGGCGATGAACGGCATCAAGGATATGTCTATCCTCGACGAGTCGCCGGGCAACAGGCTCCCCGTACAGACATATGTTCTCGAGCATGACGACGTGATGATAAACGAGGCGATACGCCGCGAGCTCTCGCGCGGGGGGCAGGTCTTTTACCTTTACAATCGCGTCGAGTCGATCTCCCTTGTCGCCGCAAGGATAGCGAAGGCGTTCCCGGACGCGTCGGTCGCCGTGGCGCACGGGCAGATGGAGCGCGAGGAGCTCGAGACGATATGGCAGTCCCTGCTCGACGGAGACACCGACATCCTCGTCTGCACGACGATAATAGAGACCGGGGTCGACGTGCCGAACGCGAACACACTCATAATAGAGGACGCCGACAGGCTCGGTCTTTCCCAGCTCCATCAGATACGCGGCAGGGTCGGAAGATCGGGCAGAAGAGCGTACGCCTATTTCACATACAGAAAGGGAAAGGCGCTGTCCGAGGTCAGCACGAAGCGGCTTGAGGCTATAAGGGAATATACCGAGTTCGGCGCAGGTTTCCGCGTCGCCTTGCGCGACATGGAAATACGCGGCACAGGAGATCTGCTCGGCGCGCGCCAGCACGGTCATCTCGACGCCGTCGGCTACGATATGTATATAAAGATACTCGAGTCCGCCGTCCTCGAGGAAGAGGGAAAGTCCGCGCCTCCGCCTCCGCCCGAATGCGCCGTCGACATAAGGGCAGACGCGTTTCTGCCTCAGTCCTATATAGGCAGCGGCAGCCACAGGATGGAGATGTATAAGAAGATAGCCCGCATCGAGAACACGGAGGACATGAACGACATCTGCGACGAGCTCATAGACCGCTTCGGCGACCCGCCCGTCCCGGCGATGAACCTCCTGAAGATCGCGCTTTTGCGCGGAATAGGCAGGCGCGCGGGGATAAAGTCCCTTGACGAAAGGGAAGGCGCGCTCGAGATAAGGACCGAGGAGCCGGAGTTCGACATATGGGCGTCCCTTGCGGAATACTGCCGCGGGCTCGGGATAAGGCTCCGCGTCATGCCGTCGAAGGAGCCGTATATAAAGGCGGAGCTTTCGGCAAAGAAGAAAATTCTTGCGGCGGCGGAGGTCACCGTGAGAAAATACGCGGAGCTGAAAGGCGTAAAGGAGCTCTGACCCCTTTTATGCACACTATATAAATAAGGAAAAGGAAAGACAAAATGAGAAAAGCTCGTATTTCGTTGGCGGCGGCGCTTTTGGCGCTTCTGCTTATATTCCCGACGGCGCTCATGTCGTGCTCGAAAAAGGAGCCCGCGGCGTTTGAATACGACGGTGTCGCCGTCAGCGAGCGCATGTACGGGTACTGGCTCTCGCACTACAAATATGTGTTCCTCCACACATACGAGGGCGCAAAGGATACGGATGATTTTTGGAATTCCGAGCTTTCGGACGGAAGGCGTGCTGAGGAGGTGCTCTCCGAGCTCGCAGATGAGAACATAAAGCGCTACGTCGCGGGTTCCTGGCTGTTCGATTACACCGGTCTGCGCCTCACCGCCGAGCAGAAGAAGGAGGTGCGCGCCGGAATAGACGACATCTGCGAGATGTCGTTTGACGGCGACGAGCTTTTTCGCCACGGTGTCATACATCCTGGGGTCATGGCCGAAGGCGGCGATGACCCCTGGA
>CANRKP010000062.1 GCA_947631245.1 uncultured Clostridia bacterium | reverse complement strand
TATTCTCCCTCGGGGGCATATCCCTCCTCAAGGGCGTATCCCTCCTCGGGGGCGTATTCTCCCTCGGGTTCGTCCGCGACCTCGTCCATTATTTCGAGCAGTTCGTCGTCGGGGTCGGAGTTGGAGTTGGCATCGTAATTGACGCCGGAGTTTGCGCCGTCATTGGCATTGGCATTGGCGCCGTCATTGGCGTTGGCGTTGGCGCCGTCATTGCCATTGGCATTGACATTACCATTTTCATTGGCGTCGGTTCCTCCACCCTCCGCCGGCGTCATTTTGTCCCTTTCCATTTCGTTGTCAGTCATATTTTCTCCTTTTTTCGTGCGGAGCTTTCATGTCCGAAAATATTTCTTTTCCCGCGCCCGTGATAAAGAGCGCGAATGCGTACACGACGGCGGAGACCGAAAGCGGGAGCAGAAATCCCACGCGACCGGACGCCGCGTTCGGGAATGCCGCGCAGAGCGCGGCGCACACTGCCGCCGCCGCGCCGCCCGAGAGCAGCACGCGGAGTATCGCGGACATAACGCCGCCTCCCCGCCGCTCATTTTTCCCTACGGTGCGGCGGAGCATCACAGAGACAAATATGCCGTAACACGTCATTATCGCCGCGGTCGAGGCGGCGACGCCCGCCATTCCGTACCGCTCGGCGAAGAATTTTCCCGTCGCAAGCCTTGCCGAAAGGACGGCGAGCGTTCCCGTCACGGTCACGGAATATTTCGAATAAAGATATAAAACCTTTGCGAACAGCTCCTCCGCGACGTATCCGAATACCGCGAAGCTGTATATGAAAAACGCCTCCGACGTCACAGCCGACGCCTCCGCCGTGAACCTGCCGCGCTCCCAGATGAGGGAGACGATATTGCGTCCGAAGAACGTCACCGTCAGAAGATAAGGCACGAACACCGCCGTCATAAAGAGCGCCGCCTTCCCTATGCCGCGTCTGACGCCCTCGGCGTCGCCCGACGCGCGGCTCCTCGACAGAGACGGAAAAATCACGCTCGACATCGCGACGGCGAACACGCTCGAGACCGTGACGAACAGCCCCGACGCATAGTTCATCGAGGCGACCGCGCCCTCGCTGCCGCTCATAAAACCTCTGTCGAGGATGAGGCAGAGCTGAAGCGCCATATTTGAAACGAACACACAGCATGTCTCGCGCACGCCCGAGATGCCGGAAGCCTTTGAAATATCGGGAAGAGGATCTGCGGGCGCGCGTTTATCTCCCTTTTTGCCGCGGTAGAAAATTCTGTATCCCCGCCTGTAAAACGACGGGAGCTGGAACACGATGTGGAGCCCCCAGCCGACGGTCGTCGCAGCGCTGACCGCCTCGATATCGGGGTTCGCGAATAGAAGCTGCGCTATGAGCAGCGCGTTATACGGCAGGCTGACGATCGAGGGGATGAAGAACGTCCCCGCGTTCTGCAGCGCGCCCGAGATGACGTACGCGATGACGACGAAGAACAGCGACGGGAGCATTATGTGCACGACCCGCAGCGCGAGCGGGAAGAGCTCCTCCGAAAGTCCCGGCAGAAGCAGCCTCACGAGCGCGGGGGACGCGAGGTATAAAACCGCCGTCACGGGCAAAAGCCACGCCGCAGTCCTCAGGATAAATCGGGAGACGAAGCGCTTGCCGCCGTCGTCCACCCCTCCCGCCGTATTCTGATTTTTGATGAGCAGCGTCTGACACGCGGTGCCGACGCCGGTGAAAATAAGCGTCACGACGCCGAAGATACCGGCGTAAACGTCAGCCTCGGCAGACGTGCCGAAGCTGCCCGCAAATACGATATCGCGGAAAAATCCCGCCGCCTTCGCGAGCAGGATGCCGAAAAGCACGGCAAAATACGAGATACTCACTTATTTTTCTCTTCTCTTTTTTTAAACACGAAAAACCGCGAGAAAAAGTAGTTGCAGACGAGGACGACGACCGACGCCGCGCATTTCGACGCCGCGTCCGCGAGGTTCACGCCGCCGACGTCCGCCCACGACGGGAAAACGGCTGTTATCACCCGCGCGCCCGCGTACGTTATGACGTAGTCGAGCCCGAGCGTCAAGAGCCTGCCGCCCGCAAACGAGGCGAGCTTACGCAAAACGGACGACGCCGGCTCCCTCCCCTCGGGGAGCGCGGAGGTGAACACCCAGCGCCTGTTCGTGAAGAACGCGAACAGCACGGCGAGCACCCACGAAATAAGCTGCGCCGCCGTATAAACGGCGAGATACCGCGCGCTCACCGTATCGTCGGGCGAAACGGACAAAAGCGCGCGCCCTGCCGCCATTATGAGAAAATACGTCCCGAAGCTGACGACCGTCGTCAGCGCGCCGAAGATGACGTACATTATTATTTCGCGCGAGAGCCCCGCGCGCAGTTTGTCATTTTTCATTCCTGTTTATTTCCCGAAACCGTTTCACTTACGAGCTTTTTATACTCCTCGCGGCTCATTATGACGTTCAACGCCGTGAGCAGCGCGTTCGCGCTCATGCCGTGCGGCAGTCCCGCCGCCTCCGCTATCGCGTCGCGCATCCCGGATGCCCTGTCGCCGCCCGAAAGCCCGTCCTCGTAAAAATCGAGCTTCGTCACATGCTCGCGTGCCTCCTCCTCGGCGACTGCGCGCCCCTGCCCCTCTTTTGAGAACGGCAGAAGGAGCGAATACAGCTTCTCCGTGTCGATGCCCTCGACGCCGAGCGTCCCCGCGCGCGACGGGGCGCGCTTGCGCCTCTCCTTTCCCTTTACCTCGGGGATATAGAGCTGCGTCACCGCCTCTTTCGGGAGGGCGGAGGTGATATACCGCCTTATGACGCCGCCCGCGCCGTCGCTGTCCGTCAGAAGGATGACGCCGCCGTGCGCCGCGAGCCGCCTTATGAGCGCCAGCTTCTCCCTGTCGGAGAAGATGCCGAAGCCCTCCGTCGTTATGACCGCGCCCGACACGAAAGAGAGCAGCTTTTCTCTGTCGTATCTGCCCTCGACGATGACGGGCCTGTCGAGATGGAGGCGGGGCGTCCCCGCCTCATTTTTGCCGTTGTTTCCGCCTGCGCCCACCGTCTCAGCCTCCCGAAACGACGCTCGCGATGAGCTTTTCGAGCACCGTATACCCGCCGCCCGACGTCTTTATCTGCCTGTCCGCCTCGGAACAGAGAAGTATGCAGCGCTCAAGGTCCGACACATTCTTTCTTCTGACCGCGTTCATGTAGAGCCCGACCTTATAAGAATGCATACCGAGGCGCGAAGATATCGCCCCCTGCGGCTCGCCGCGCGCCGCCAGCAGCTTCACCGTCAGCATGTCGGAGAGCGTGCGCGAGATGCCCGCGCTGACGACGACGGGCTCCGTTTTGCGCGCGCGCTCGCCCTCGAGCGCCTCGAGCGCGTCGTTCTGCCTGCCGTCGAGGACCGCGTTCGACAGCGCGAACGCGTCGTAGGCGTCGACGCGGCAGCAGATCGCGCGGACGTCGTCCGCCGTGACCCTGTCGCGCCCGCGCGATTTCACATACGCCGTCAGCTTGTCTATTTCGTTTGACAGCGCCGTCATCCCCGTGCCCGAGAAAGAGAGCAGCGCGTCCGGCATGCCGGGCTCCGCAAACAGCCCCTCGTGCGCGAAGTGGCGCTCTATCCAGCGCCGCAGCTGCGCCTGCGTCGACCTCGGATAATATACGACGTTGACGCCCTCTGCCGAGACGAGCTTTTTGTACGCCTCGGAGCGCTTTTTCTCCGTCCCGAGGTCGAGCGTGCCGGGCGTGATGCAGAAGAGCACCGTCGTCCCCTCGTATCCCGACGACGCCGAGAGCGCGCCGATAAGCGCGTCCGTATCGGATGCCGAGAGCGAGGACGGGTCCTCGACCGCGACCTCCACGAGCTTGCCCGCGTCGAGCGAGCCGAACAGCGGCAGCGATGACGCCGACGCCGTGATATATTCGGCGTCGCTTGCGGACGCGTAGTTTACGACCGTGCAGTTGAACTCCGATGAGGCGTCCTTTTCGTACGGCTCCGTTGCCATTCGCCTGCCGTGGCGTATGAGATAATCCTCCTCGCCGCAGAGGACAAAGACGCCGCCGCGGCGTGATTTCAACGCCAGTTTGTATTCGGCCTCCGTTATTTCGGGCATATCTCCTCCTCGCCGACGGTGACCGTCAGCGTCACGCGGTTGTACTGCGCCTCACCGGCGCGCGCCTCGACAGTGTATATCATGTCGAGCGTGCCGCCGTTTTCGGTAATTCCGTTGTCTATCCTCCGCGCCGTCGTGTAAACGACGAGCGGAAGCGGCTCCGTGCTGTAGGCGCACGAGTGGCGGACGCCGCGTTCGAGCACGAGCGCGGAATAAACGTCGCCGCCGCGCGTCACCGTGACGATGCCGCGCCTTTCCTCCTCGAACGAGATCGACGTCACGGTGTCTCCCATGCCCGTCAGCTCGTCGGGCTCGCGGTAGCGCACCTCGAGCCTTCCGCCGCCGCAGATGAGCTCGCCCTCGGTGTATATCTCGTATTTGTCGTCGACGTCCTCGAGCGCGCCGCGCGCGGCGTCCACCATCTCGCATGCCGCCCGACGCACCCTCGGGTCAATGTCTCCCCCGGGCTCCCCGCCGTCGCCGTCGATGTCAGAAAAGAATTCCGCCCCGGCGGGCTCGCCGCCCGTCATGACGTCCATCATCTCGGCAAAATATAAAAACGCCTCCGGGGCGTCCTCCTCGATCGGATGGAACCTCGAAACGACGCGGATGCCGGCTTTTTTCGTGACCGCCATATCGTGAAACTTCCTTTTTTCGTGGCATATCTATAATTTGTAATTCCAAAATATACTATATCATAAACGCGTCCCCGTGTCAACTTTTTCAAACGGCGCGCGGGCATAAAGCGGCGGCGCTTGCGGGAAAAATATGCGTATGAGAAAATTATGTTCGATCCTTGCCGCCTCTGTGCTCGCGGTTCTGCTTCTCCCCGTGACTGTGTGCGCGGCTGACGCTGATGCAGACGCATATTCCGACGAGGCGCTCCTTGCCTCCTATATCGGCGGCTGCGGCGACGCCGTGTCGCTGCCCGCGATGGTGGGCGTCGGCGCCGTCATCCTCAACAGGTGCCGCGACGCCTCCTTCCCCGACAGCATCCCCTCAAACGGAGCGTCCCTTATGATATTCCCCACCCCGACGCCCTCTCCGATGGCGGAATACGCCGCGCGCCTCGCGACAGCGGGGCTTGACCCGACGTCGGGCGCGCTGTTTTTATTCCGAGAGGGGGAAAATTTCCCCTCGGCGCGCGTCACCTTTTCGGACTCGGGGCTCGCGTTCGCAAAATAAGGGAAGCAAAACAAAAGCGGGAGGCGCCGAAAACGGCTCCTCCCGTCCCTTTTTATATCATTTCGCGGTCGCAGGTCAAAAGCCCCGCCCGCATTACTCCGTCGCGGCCTCCGTGCCGACGGCAGCCTCCGTGCCCGCGGCGGCCTCCGTGCCGGCGGCATCGCCAGTCTCGGCGTCGCCCGTCTCATTCTCGTCCGTAGACGCGCCGGTCGAGAGCGAGTTCATATAATCCTCCTGGAGCTTATCAAAGTCGGTCTGATCCTGACGGACGTATATGACGAGGACTATTATGACGAATATGACGGCAACGACCGTCGTTATCTTCGAAAGGCGCTTCTCTATGGTCGAGCCCTTCTGCTTGCCGAAGAAGGTCTCGGCGCCGCCGGTGATGGCGCCGGAAAGCCCGTGAGACTTGCCGTTCTGCATGAGGACGGCGACGATGAGGAACACCGCCGAGATGAGAAGAAGTATGCCTAAAACGATCTGTACCGTATCCATATATTACTTTTATCCTCCAAAAGAGATCTTAGATATGGGCATAAAAAAGACAGCACGCGGACGCGCGCTATGATATTTTATCACGCGCGGAACAAAAATGCAATAGTATTTTTATTTTTTTCGCGTAAATTTCCGATTTCTTATTTTTGCCCCGCCCGGGGCGGGAAAATTTACGCTTTTAACTTTTACGCGGTCACTATCCCCGCCGCCTCGCGGAACTCGGGCAGCTCCGCCGCCGCCTCGCGCATTTTGTACTTGAGGATCTTGCCGGCGGCGTTCATCGGGAAGCTGTCGACGAACGTGACGTACTTCGGCGTCTTGTGCTTCGCCATGTGGTCGCGGACGTAGTCCTTTATCTCGTCCGCCGTCAGCTCGACGCCCGGCTTCTTTATGATGCACGCCATTATTTCCTCGCCGTAAGCCTTGTCGGGCACGCCTATGACCTGCACGTCCTGCACCTTCGGGTGCGTGTAGATGAAGTCCTCTATCTCCTTCGGATAGATGTTCTCGCCGCCCCTTATTATCATATCCTTTATGCGTCCCGTCACCTTGAAGTTGCCGTCGGGCAGGCGGCGCAGAAGGTCGCCGCTGTGCAGCCACCCGTCCTTGTCGATCGCGGCGGCGGTCGCCTCCGGCATCTTGTAGTATCCCTTCATTATGTTATAGCCGCGCGCGACGAACTCGCCGTCGACGTTGTCGGGGCAGTCCTCCCCCGTCTCGGGGTCCACTATCTTGCACTCGACGCCGTATATCGGCGAGCCGACGGTGTTGACGCGCGTCTCGAGCGAGTCCGTTATCTTCGACATCGTCGTCGCGGGAGACGCCTCCGTCTGCCCGTATGTGATGCATATCTCCTTCATGTGCATCTTCTCGACGA
>CANRKP010000061.1 GCA_947631245.1 uncultured Clostridia bacterium | reverse complement strand
CGAGCGGCCGGCAGTGAGACCTGTGAACGTGGAGAAAGCCATGAGCTGAGAAAGTCCCGTGCTGTCCCTTGACGCGTCGTACATGCGTGGCGAAAGAAGGACCCATTTCTTTATTTTGCCGGCTCCGGCTATAAGCTCAGACTTTTCACTGAGTTTGATATTGTAGGAATTTTTAAACGACGTATCGTTTGACGGAATAAATGATGTATACCCGTGCCCTTTGAATTTTTCGAGGATCCCGTTGTATACAGTATTGCCGTCGGCATCCGTCATAAGGAGCGTGCCGGGTTCTTCGTGTGTTTTGTCGGCGCATACTGCGGAAAACGCCTTGTTCCCGCCGTCGAGATTTACGAATACGGAAGGAATGCTGCTGCCGGTCATCATGCGGAGAATGACCGTGCCGCCCCTGTATCGAACGCCCACAGCGCCGCTTTCGGCGTTCAAAACGAATGTATCTCCGTCGGTGTAGTCTTTAGTGTCGTATTCGACGGCGCCTCTGCCGGTGAACAAAACGGTCAGCTTCGATTTGTCGACGGATGGGGGAAGGTAAAAAACATAGGAATTATTGTTTTCCGCGCGTGCGTCGACGGTATATGACGCGCCGCCGTCGCCTTTTATAATGATATGAAAGGGGACGCCGCTGTCATATGCCGACACCGATGATGATAGAAAGATCATCGCGGACGCGGCGGCAGCGAACAGAAGCAGTTTGATAAAAGGCGTCCGAAATCGGTTTTTCTTCAAAATGGCACCTCCTCTTTTGCGGGGAAAACGGTTGATTTTTAAGGCTTCGGGCGATATAATCTATTGTGTGGAAAATTATGATCGGGGGCTTCCGTGGAAAAAATAGCTTTCATAAGCTCGGATCTCAAGGATAAATTCGGGATACCGCGCCAAAGCGGGATTTTGACCGAGTCTTTGGCAAGGGTGATATTTACGCCCGAATACAGGAGAGAAGAGGCGGTCCGAGGGCTCGACGGCTTCTCTCACATATGGTTGATTTGGGAATTCTCCGAAACGAAGCGGGAGAAGTGGCGTCCGACGGTGCGCCCGCCGCGTCTCGGCGGGAACAGGCGCGTCGGCGTCTTTGCGACGCGCTCACCGTACAGACCGAACCCGATAGGTCTTTCTTCCGTAAGGCTCTTGCGTATAGAGCGCGGCGTGAAGGACGGACCCGTGCTTGTCGTGTCGGGCGCCGACCTGCTTGACGGGACGCCCATATACGACATAAAGCCGTACCTGCCCGAGTTTGATATTCACGCCGACGCCGTCGGCGGTTTCACGGAGGGAATACCTGAAAAGCGTCTTTATGTCGATGTGGATGACGTGGTTTTGTCTTCTGTGCCCGCCGACAAAAGAGAGGAGCTCACGCGGCTGCTTTCATGTGACCCGCGCCCCTCGTATCACGACGACCCGGAGCGCGTATACGGCTTTGACTTCGCAGGCTTTGAGGTGAAGTTCAGAGTGGAAAATGACGTGCTGACCGTGCTGTCGGCAGCCAAAAAAGAGATTTAATCTTCTGTGTCTTCTGTGTCGTCGTTGTCGTTATCCGGGACTTCGTCCGCCGTGTCGATTTCCGCCTCGGCTACTTTACCGTCAGCCTCCGGGGCACTTTTATCGGGAACGTGCTTCTTTGAGCTCAAAAGGTGCGCGACAAACGAGACTGCGGCATATAACGCCGTGCAGAGAATATAGTTGACCGCAAGGTGCGCCCCGAACGTGAATGCGGGAACATGGGGCAGGATGAGGCACGCGCCGATGCTCGCGCCCTCAATGAAGCCTTTGCCGAGCACGGCGGCAGCTATGTGCAGCGGTATCAGGAATACGGCGTAAACGACCATTTCTTTTACGGTGAATGCGGCAAAATAGCGCGGGGACAGCTCCCCCTTGCCGGGCACTCTGATCTTTGAGGCGAAGCTGTAGATGAAGGCGAAGAATATGACCGTCGGCACGGTGCCCAAAAGCGCGGTTCGGAAAGCTCCGCCCGAGCTTTCCGGCATCGTAAGTGAGAGAAAGAATGCGGCGAGCGCGCCGGCAATGGCGGCGAACAGTATCAAAAACAGCTTTACGGTGAAGAATTTCAGAAATCCGACGTTTTCCTTGCTCATAGTGCGACCCCCCGGCAAAAATCGTTTTTATCGTTTGTGTATATTATAACAAAAAGAAAGCGGGACTTCAACCTTAATTATATATAAAACATAAATTTGTCTTTTTATTGTGACAAAATGTTTTCCGACGAAGATTTTTATGGTATAATGATATCGATACGCAAGACGAAAAAAGAATATTATTGAGCACGGACACATCCTTCAGGGGGAAAACGTACATGAATGCTTGTATCAACGGAGAACTTAGTCTTATCGGCATGAAGGGATGCGAGGCTTTCACCGCAGAGGTGGATGCCTGGATAACCGAATGGCGCGGGAAGGACATAAAAGACCATCCCGGGTATATTGTCAGGACGGACTGTCCGAGATTCGGCTCGGGCGAGGGAAAGGGACTGATTTACGAGTCTTTGCGCGGGCACGACGTATATATTATCGCCGATATGTTCAATTACGGCGTCACCTATAAGATGTACGGCGTGGAGTCGAGGATGAGCCCTGACGACCATTTCCAGGATCTGAAACGCATTATCGGGGCAATAGGGGGCAAGGCGCACCGTGTTTCCGTGATCATGCCGATGCTCTACGAGGGCAGACAGCACAAGCGCACCTCGCGCGAGTCGCTCGACTGCGCGATGGCGCTGAACGAGCTTGTCGGCATCGGCGTTTCAAACATAATCACATTCGACGCGCATGACCCCCGCGTTCAGAACGCAATTCCTCTTTCCGGTTTTGAGGACGTACATCCCAATTATCAGATGATAAAGGCCCTTATCCGCGAGTTCCCCGATATCTCGCTTTCGGCGGACGATATCATGCTCGTTTCTCCCGACGAGGGAGCGATGTCGCGCAGCATCTATTACAGTTCGGTGCTCGGCATAGACCTCGGCATGTTCTATAAGCGCCGCGACTTTACGCGCATTGTCAACGGCAGGAACCCGATACTTGCACACGAGTATCTCGGGCGCGACATACGCGGCATGGACGTTATAGTCGTTGAGGACATGATAGCCTCCGGCGACTCGATGATAGACGTCTGCAAGCAGCTCAAGGAAAAGGGAGCCGCTCATGTTTACGTTTTCTGCACGTTCGGTCTTTTCTGCAACGGACTTGCCGAATTCGACAAAGCATATGCCGAGGGCATTTTCACGCGCATATTCACGACGAACCTCATTTACAGGACCGAGGAGCTCCTCTCCCGCCCGTGGTATTCGGAGGTAAATATGTGCAAGTACGTCGCGAGCATCATAGACGTTCTCAATCAGGACGAAACGATAAGCGGACTTCTTGACCCCGCCGCAAAAATACACGCCTGTGTCGACAAGCACAACGCGCGCCTCGCAGAAAAGTCCGAGCGCCAGATGAAAATAGCGCAGGACTGAGTACATCAGCAAGGACGAAAGGCAGAAAACAAATAAATGACTGAGATAAAAAAGCTCATCTCAAGCGCGTGCTCGGACGCGATAAAGACCATTAACCCGGACGTGTCTGTCACGCCTGAGACGATAGAGTCTTATCTTGAATACCCGCCCGACCGCACGATGGGAGATATAGCGCTCCCGTGCTTCCGCTTTTCGCGCGAGCTGCGGCAGGCCCCGCCGAAGATCGCATCGGCGATAGCGGACAATATCGCGGGGCTTAATGGCTTTGCAACTTGTTCCGTTGTCGGAGGATACCTCAATTTTCGCATATCGGAGGAATATCTCGGCGGAAAGCTCCTTTCCGAGATACTCGAGCGCGGAGAGGACTACGGCGGGAGTGACGAGGGAAAAGGAAAAACGGTCGTTCTCGATTATTCCTCCCCGAACGTCGCAAAGCCGTTCCATATCGGGCATCTCGGCTCGACCGTGATCGGTCACTCGCTCAAAAAGCTCCATGAGTTTTACGGATACAAGTGCGTCGGCGTAAACCATCTCGGCGACTGGGGGACCCAGTTCGGCAAGATGATAGTCGCGTACCGCAAATGGGGCGACAGGGAGACCGTCGAGCGCGAGGGCGCGGACGGGCTCGTTGCGCTTTACGTCCGCTTCCACAACGAGGCGGAAAATGACCCATCGCTCGAGGACGAAGCGAGGGCGGAATTCCACAAGATGGAGCAGGGAGACGAGGAAGACCTCGCGCTCCGCAAGTGGTTCATCGAGCTCAGCTTCAGGGAATACGACGTAATTTATAAAAAGCTCGGCATAGAGTTCGACAGCTACGCGGGCGAGAGTTTTTATACCGACAAGATGGACGAACAGGTCGAAAAGCTCCGCGAATGCGGGCTTCTGAAGGTTGACAACGGCGCGTCCATCGTAGACCTTTCCGAATACGGCATGCCGCCGTGTCTCATCCTTCGGTCCGACGGCTCGACGCTTTATCCCACGCGCGACATCGCCGCCGCGGTTTACCGCGCGAGGACATACAATTTTGATAAATGCATATACGTCACCGCCGCGGCGCAGAGCCTCCACTTTGCTCAGTGGTTCCGCGTCGTCGACCTGATGGGATATCCGTGGGCGGACAGGCTCGTCCACGTTCCCTACGGCATGGTGAGCATAGGCGGCGAGAAGCTCGCGACGAGAACGGGCAACGTCATTCTCTTAAAGGATCTTCTGAGCACCGCCGTCGACAAGGTGTCGGATATTATCACCGTCAAAAATCCGTCCCTCTCCGGCAAGGAGAAGGACGAGATCTCGGAGGCGGTCGGCGTCGGAGCCGTCATCTTCCATTATCTTCTGAACAACCGCCTGCGCGACATGAGCTTCTCGATGGAAGACGCGCTGAATTTCGACGGGAACACGGGTCCCTACGCCATGTATTCATACGCGCGGACTTGCAGCATAAAGCGCCGCGCCGAGGCGGACGGCATCGAGCCTTTGTGCGGGACAGTCTCGACAGAGGAGGAACGGCAGCTGCTTTTGACGCTGTCGCGCTTCGGGGAGGTCGTAAAAGAGGCGATAAATGAATATGAGCCCTCACTTGTGACGAGGTACATCCTAGACCTCTGCGCCGATTTCAACCGTTTCTATCACGACTGCAAGATACTGAACGCGGAAGACGATGAAACGAAGAGGATGCGGCTGGCCGAGACGCTTGCGGTCAACGCTGTGCTCGGTCGTGCGCTCTCGCTCATATGCATAAAAAAGACTGAAAAGATCTGAGCATTTTAAATAAATTCGGAGGTTGTCATGTCAGGACACAGCAAATGGAAAAACATAATGCATAAGAAGGAGAAGACAGACGCGCAGCGCGCGAAGATCTTCACAAAAATAGGGAAAGAGATCGCCATCGCGGTGCGCGAGGGCGGAGCCGACCCTGCGTCGAACGGAAAGCTCCGCGACCTCATCGCAAAGGCAAAGGCGAACAACGTGCCGAACGACAATATCGAGCGCACGCTGAAAAAGGCGTCCGGCGAGGATGGCACCGTTTATGAGGAAGTGACATACGAGGGCTACGGCCCGTCGGGCGTTGCCGTTATCGTTGAGACGGCAACCGACAACCGCAACCGCACGGCGTCCGACGTGCGCCACTATTTCGACAAATACGGCGGAAACATGGGCACGAACGGGTGCGTGAGCTACATGTTCCAGAGCCGCGGCCTCATCGTCGTCGCAAAGGAAAAGGAGCCCGACGCGAAGGCTCCGCGCGGCACAAAGCCGACGCCTGTAAGCGAAGACGAGCTGATGGAGGCGGCGCTCGAGGCGGGCGCGACCGATTTCTCGGCTGAGGACGAATGCTTTGAGATATCGACTGAGGAGAACGACCTCACGGTAGTCCGCGAAACGCTCGAGGAAAAGGGCTACCCGATAATCTCCGCCGACAGGGAAATGGTTCCGACAAGCTATGTCACGCTGACGAACGAGGACGACATAAAGAACATGAACCTCCTGCTCGAGATGCTCGAGGACAACGACGACGTCTCCGAGGTCTGGCACAACTGGGAAAACGAAGACGAATGATGCTGTAAAAAAATACCCGCGCCGACTGCGCGGGTATTTTTGTTGGGCGGATCACGGAAAGTGCACAAGATGTGCCGTGATCCCCGAAAAATGCTTAGGCTTTATTACGCTCCCGCCGACATTTTTGACATCTGGCGCTGAGCCATGACGAGGTCGTAATAGATGCCGCCGCGGCGCATGAGCTCGTCGTGCGTTCCGACCTCGGCGACCGTTCCTTTGTCAAGAACGATGAGCTTTGTCGCGTTTCGCAGGGTAGACAAGCGGTGCGCTATCGCGAGCGTCGTGCGGTTTTTTGAGAGAATTTGGAGCGCGTCCTGTATCTGCTTTTCCGTTTCGGTGTCGAGCGAGGCTGTCGCCTCGTCGAGAATGAGTATGCGCGGGTCGTGAAGGAGCGCGCGCGCTATCGCTATCCGCTGGCGCTCGCCGCCCGAGAGCGTGTGTCCGCGTTCGCCGACGCGCGTGTTGTACGCGTCCGGCATTTTCATGATGAACGAATGTGCGCCTGCGAGCTTTGCCGCGGCAAGCACCTCGTCGCGCGTAGCGTCGGGCTTTGCATATGCGATATTGTCGTATACCGTGCCCGAGAACAGAAACGTTTCCTGAAGCACGACGCCGATTTGGGAGCGAAGGGAAGACTGCGAGATATCGCGTATATCGACGCCGTCGGTAGTTATCGAGCCGTCGTCAACGTCGTAGAGACGCATAACAAGGTTGATGAGCGTCGATTTGCCGACGCCTGAGCGCCCGACGATGCCGACGAAATCTCCGGGTTCGACAGTCAGGTTGATGCCGTGAAGCACGTTGTTGCCGCTGTCATATCCGAATGAGACGTCGTGAAACTCGATTTTGCCGTCTATCTTCATGTCGACGGCGTCTTTTTTGTCGGCGACGTCTACATCCTCGTCGATTATATCGAATATCTTAACTATGCTCGTCATCGTCCGCTCATAACGGCGCGGGAAGTTAGAGAGCCAGCGCAGAGGACCGTATATGATCGAGACATACGTCGTGAAGAGCTGCATGTCGCCGAGCGTCATCTCGTGCGAAAGTATCTTCGTGCCGACATAGTAGAGGAGGAAGAACTCGCCGAGCCCCATAAGAAAGCTCATCAGAGGCGAGAATTTGGCGAAGAAAGATTCCGCCCGTATCTGTGCCTCGCACTCGTTCTTTGTCGCCTCGTCGTATCTTTCCATTTCGCGGCGCTCGGAGCCGTATGCTTTGACGACGCGGATGCCGCTGAAAATATCGTGGAGTATCGTGTTCGCACGCGAATTCATGACCCACTGGCGGTGGAACACGCGGTGCATGAATTTATGAAACGCGCGGTTTGCGAAGATGACGATCGGCACGGGGATGAGGATGAGGACGGCGAGCCGCCAGTCATAGGCGATAATAATGACGGAAACGGCGAGGAAAATCAGCATCTGCTCGAAGAAACCGCCGATATCGTTCATTATGAAATTCTGGAGCTGGTTCGTGTCGTCCGTCACACGGTTCATGAGCTCTCCCGCCGTGCGCTTTGATATCTTCGACACGGAGAGGCGCTGTATTTTGTCAAATACCATGCTGCGGAGCGAGACCATCATGCGCGTTCCTGCCTCGATGAGCGTCACCCCTCTGACAATGCCGATAAGGCGCGTCAGAATGTTGACGCCGAGCAGCGAAAGTATCACGCCGATAAAGCCGATTATGAAATCAGCCGTTGCCGAGCGCTCAAACGCGCCCTCCGCCTGAATATAGTTGTCTATAAGCAGTTTGTTCAGATATGCGGGCAGAAGCTGCACGCCTGCCGATATAAAATAGAGCAGGACAGACGCGAGAATGAAATAGCGGTACGGCTTTGCTATCTCCCATACGCGTTTGATATATCCCTTTTTTGCGGTGCAATGCGGGCAGACGTGGGAATCGGGCGGATATCTGCGGCCGCAGGTAGGGCACTTTACGTC
>CANRKP010000060.1 GCA_947631245.1 uncultured Clostridia bacterium | reverse complement strand
TCAACGCGACCGAGTACACGGTGCCCGACAAGGAGTGCGTCAGCCCCGAAAACGACGATCCGTGCGCGCTTTTCCGCACGATGTCGTTCCCGGTGAACGAGTTCTATCCCCCCGCTTTCATCCCTCATGACGACGACTGCGGCAAGGATAAGGACAGCTGCGGCAAGAGATGTGGCTGCGGCAACTGACACGCCCTGACAAAACCGATTTTTTTCCGCCCGCTTTTGAAAAAAAGCGGGCGGATTTTTTATTTTCCGACGTATTGTGAGGTTGACAAAGCGCGCAGAGAATGATATAATAGGATTAAATCCTAATAAGAAAAAGAGAGGGCGGTCGGCGTGCAGAAGAGAAACACAAAACAGCGTGAGCTCGTGCTCGAGGCGGTCATAAACAGGCGCGACCATCCGACGGCGGACGAGATATTCGCCGACGTCCGCGAGCGCGACGGAAAGATAAGCCGGGGCACCGTTTACCGCAACCTCTCCGTTTTGTCGGAGCTCGGGGAGATAGAGCATGTCAAGGTTCCGTCCGCCGACAGGTTCGACCTTCGCCTCGACAGGCATTATCACATGGTTTGTCTCCGATGCGGGAAGGTGATCGATGCCCCGATACCGTATCGCGGCGACTGCGACGGCGAGGCAGAGCGCACCACCGGCTTCCGCGTAGAGCGGCACAGGACCATATTCGAAGGAATATGCCCCCGGTGCCTTGAAAAAGAAGAGATCGGAAAGGATTGAGCGGGAATGGCAAAGTACAGATGCAGCGTATGCGGATACGTTTACGATGAGGAAAATGAGGGCAAGCCGATTTCGGAGGCGGCGGTTTGCCCTGTATGCGGTCAGCCGATCTCAAAATTTGAGAGGATCGACGACGCGCCGGAAAAGGCTTCACAGCCGAAAAGCGCTGCCGACGGCGAGCGATATAAAGGCAGCCTTGCGTATGACCCGAGGTTCGCCCGCGAGGATACGGACGCGCGGTATATGGCGGAGATCCACGAGATGGCGGTCACCGGAAAAACCATAGGCGCCGCCATGGGAACAAGAATGCCGATGCCGGGGTGGGACGATATACTCATTCTCGGAGCCCAGCTTGACCCGCTCCCGATGGACGACGGCGCGCCGGTCGACACAACGACCGTTATCGGCAGGCGGGCGAAAAAGCCGCTCGTTATAGAGAATCCGGTCTTCATTTCGCATATGTCTTACGGCGCGCTCTCAAAGGAAATCAAAACCGCGCTTGCGCGCGGTTCGTCGCTCGCCCGAACAGCCGTATGCAGCGGCGAGGGCGGCATTCTCCCCGAGGAGAGGGCGGAGGCATACAAATACATATTTGAGTACGTCCCGAACAAGTACAGCGTAACTGACGAAAATCTCAAAAATTCAGACGCCGTAGAAATCAAAATAGGTCAGGGCACAAAACCGGGGATGGGAGGTCATCTTCCCGGCGAAAAGGTGACGCCGGAGATTGCGGCGATCAGGGGCAAGGAGCCGTGGCACGATATCCAAAGCCCGAGCAGATTTGCTGAGATAGGCTCGAAGGAGGATCTGCGCGCGACGGTGTCGATGCTGCGCGAGCGCTCCGAAGGGCGGCCGATAGGCATAAAGCTCGCCGCAGGCAGGCTCGAGCGCGACCTTGCATGCGCCGTTTACGCTGAGCCCGACTTCATCACGATCGACGGCAGGGGAGGCGCTACCGGTTCAAGTCCTTATTTCCTGCGCGAGGCGACGACGGTGCCGACGATTTACGCCCTTAACCGTGCAAGAAGGTATCTCGATTCCGTCGGATCTGACATATCGCTGATAATAACCGGCGGACTTCGAGTCTCGTCCGATTTTGCCAAGGCGCTCGCCATGGGCGCTGACGCCGTAGCGATAGCGAGCGCCGCTCTCATCGCCGCGGCATGTCAGCAGTACAGAATTTGCGGCAGCGGCAGGTGCCCTGTCGGGATCGCCACACAGGATTCTGAGCTGCGCGCGCGGCTGAATGTTCCTGCCGCATCGGAAAGAGTGGCAAACTTCTTAAATGTATCGCTCTCGGAGCTTAAGACCTTCGCGAGAATTACGGGGCACGGCTCTGTTCATGAGCTTTCGCGTGACGACCTCGTCACCACGAGCCGCGATATCGCGGAATATACGGACATTCCCCATGCGGGCTCCCCGCAGACAACGCAAAAAAATCTTATTCTCAATATAAAAACGGAGGAAACAAAAATGAGTGAAGAAAAAAAGGTATCCAAGTACGCAGGCACACAGACGGAGAAGAATCTTGAGGCGGCGTTTGCGGGCGAGTCTCAGGCGAGAAACAAGTACACATATTTCGCGTCTGTGGCAAAGAAGGAAGGGTATGAGCAGATCTCGTCCCTCTTCCTCAAGACGGCTGACAACGAGAAGGAACACGCGAAGCTCTGGCTGAAGGAGCTCTCCGGCATCGGCACGACGACGGAGAACCTTGCCGCCGCGGCAGACGGCGAGAACTACGAGTGGACCGACATGTACGAGGAATTCGCGAAGACGGCGGAGGCAGAGGGCTTCACGGCGCTTGCACACAAATTCCGCCTTGTTGCCGCCATCGAGAAGCACCACGAGGAGCGCTACCGCGCGCTGCTCCGCAATATCGAGACGGCGCAGGTCTTTGAGAAGAGCGAGGTCAAGGTGTGGGAGTGCCGCAACTGCGGTCACATCGTCGTCGGCACGAAAGCGCCCGACGTTTGCCCGACCTGCAACCATCCGCAGAGCTTCTTTGAGATAAGCGCGGAGAATTATTGATCGACCGTAAGACAAAAAAACTTTGCGCCGGCAGCTGCCGGCGCAAAGTTTTTTATATTTCGTCGTCCTTTTCGGGCGTCTGTTTTTTATATGATCGCAAAATTCGTATGATGCGAAGGACGTCGCGCTGCTCATCCTCCGTCATGGGCAAGAGCTGAGCGTCTATCTTTTCAAGCGTTGCCGTCCTTTCGGGCGGAGGCGTCTGTTCGTCGGTAAAGAGCGCCGACGGCGGCACGCCGAGCGCCGAGGCGAGCTTTCCTATCGTGTCAACGTTCGGGCGCTTCGCGGCGCGTTCGATTTGACCTAAGTGCGCGGGACTTATTCCCGCCTTAAAGGAGAGCTCCTCCTGGCTCATGTGCAGCTCCGTCCTAAGCTCCCGTATCCGCTTTCCCAAAGCAACCGCAATCTCGCTCATCGTCATCCCTCCGTTCCTGTACTTATCTTAGAAGCAACACGGGAATATCGCAAGACTTTTTAGAAACTATAAAATAATAATGCCTAAAGATATTGACACCGCTGCGCGCATTTGATATTATATTATCCGAGAGCATAGGTGGAAAATGCGGGGAAGGGTGACATTTATGAATGAGAAAAAATGCGTATGCGAGCGCAGGCGCCAATTTGCCGAAGTGCGCGGACGGTGTCCGTTTCACGCGGAGGCGTTGATAGAGGGCACATTTTTCGCCCGCCGCGCCAAATGCGTCTCACAAAGACGCTTTTTTATAAAAAAATCCCTTTTTTCAGCGAGTAAAAAAGAAAAAAGCTATTGACACGGAGAGACACAGCATGATATAATAATACGCCGCTTGTGAGCGGGCTTTTTTAAGTGCGCGTCAGCGCCGCCCCTTGGCAGCGAGTCTATATTGAAAGAGAGGTGCTTTTCGTGTACGCAGTTATCGAAACGGGCGGAAAGCAGTACAAAGTAAGCGAGGGCGAGATAATATACGTCGAGCTTCTCGGGGCTGGCGAAGGTGAGAAGTATACCTTCGAGCATGTGCTTGCCGTTTCCGGCAATGACGGGCTCAAGGTCGGCGCTCCCTATGTTGAAGGCGCGACCGTCACGGCGGACGTTCTCGGCAACGTCAAGGGCAAAAAGATCCATGTTCTCCGCTACAAGGCAAAGAAGAACGAGAAGAGAAAGCTCGGTCACAGACAGCCTTACACAAAGGTCCAGATCGCCGCTATCAACGGCTGAACGGTCCTTTAACCGAAAACAGTGACAAAGGTCACATTCTACACCTCGGGCGGTTTTTATTACGGCTTTGAGGAAGAGGGACACACGGGCTACGGCGACTCCGGAGAAGATGTTCTCTGCGCGGCGCTCTCGGCTATGACGATGCTCATCATAAACGCAGCCGAGGTCGCATATGAGTCGGAAGCGGATTATTATATCGACGATAAAACGGCAGATATAAAGCTCATAATAAAAGCGGCGCTTCCCGAATATGAGTCTGACGAGCGGCGGCAGTACGCGCTGTCCGGTCTCATAAAGGCTTATTACTACCAGCTCATGGACCTCACGGAAGAGTATTACGACCACCTCGAGGTCGAGGTGAAAGAACGCGAGCCCGACGGGGAATTATCTCCCGAGGGTATTTGAGTGAAAGGAGAAGTCACACTATGTTGAAGCTCAGTTTACAGTATTTCGCACATAAGAAGGGCGTCGGTTCAACGAAGAACGGACGCGACAGCGAGTCCAAGCGTCTCGGCGTAAAGCGCGCAGACGGTCAGCATGTTCTCGCAGGCAACATTCTCGTTCGCCAGAGAGGAACGAAGATCCATCCCGGTGAAAACGTCGGTCGCGGCAGCGACGACACGCTTTTCGCGCTTGCCTCCGGCAAGGTCAAATTCGAGCGCACCGGCGCCGGCAAGAAGATCGTAAGCGTTTACACCGAAGCGTAAACGAAATGCAGAAAAAAGACGTCGCCATAAAAGCGGCGTCTTTTGCGTTTGAAAGGGAAAGAAAAATGGACAAAAGAGAGATTCTTTCGCATGTGGATCACACGCTGCTCGCCGTCACATCGACCCGGGAGGAGATAATGAGGATATGCGACGAGGGGATAAAGTACGGCACGGCGTCCGTCTGCATACCGGCGTCATATGTGAAGTCCGCGGCTGAGTACGCGCGCGGCAGGGTGAAGATATGCACCGTCATCGGCTTTCCGAACGGATATGACACGACCGAGGCAAAGGTCTTCATGGCGAAGGACGCGATAGAAAAAGGCGCCGACGAGGTCGACATGGTCATAAACCTCGGCATGGTAAAGGACGGGCTCTACGGCGCGGTAAGAGACGAGATCTGGCGAGTAAAGGACGCGTGCGGTGAAAACGTGCTGAAGGTGATAATCGAGTGCTGCCGGCTGACTGATGAAGAGAAGATAAATATGTGCCGCGTCGTCTCGGAATCGGGCGCGGACTACATCAAGACGTCGACGGGCTTCGGAGGCGGCGGCGCGACGGAGCATGACGTCGCGCTGATGGCAAAAATGTGCGCGCCACACCTGAAAATAAAGGCGGCGGGCGGCATCCGCTCATTTGAGGACGCGGAGAAGTTTCTCGCGCTCGGAGCCGACAGGCTCGGGACGAGCGCGCTTGTAGGACTTATGGAAAAGGAGAATAACTGATGGGCGAACACAAGACAACGACGCCGACGCCGCATATCGCGGCAAATTTCGGCGAGATAGCGAAAACGGTTCTGATGCCGGGCGACCCGCTCCGCTCGAAAATGATTGCGGAGACGTTTCTCTCGGGTGCGAAGCTCGTCAACAACGTCCGGGGCGTGCAGGGGTACACGGGCACATACAAGGGCGTGCCGGTCACCGTTATGGCGAGCGGCATGGGGATGCCCTCGATGGGAATATACAGCTATGAGCTCTATAATTTTTATGATGTAGACAATATCATCCGCGTCGGCACGGCGGGCAGCTTTCACCGCGACGTCCGCGTCCGCGACGTAGTGCTTGCCGAGGGAGCGTGCACGGACTCGAATTACGCCGCGCAGTTCGCGCTGCCCGGCACGTTCGCGCCTGTCGCGTCGTACAGGCTCCTTTCAGCCGCCGTCGGCGCGGCGGAGGAGCTCGGTGTCAGGTATCACGTCGGCAACGTCGTTTCATCCGACAGGTTTTATAACGACGTTGAAAATTCGCTCGACTGGGCAAAGATGGGCGTTCTCGCCGTTGAGATGGAGGCGGCGGCACTCTATATGAACGCGGCGCGCGCAGGGAAGCACGCGCTAGCCGTCTGCACGGTCTCCGATCACCTTGTCACGGGTGAGGACACGACAGTCGAGGAGAGGCAGAATTCATTTACCTCGATGATGAAAATCGCGCTTGAGACCGCCGTGCAGGTGTCGGAATGAAAAACGGCGCCGAACGCATTTTTCTCATCGTGCTTGACAGCGTCGGCGCGGGAGAGCTGCCCGACGCCGCCGATTTCGGCGACGCGGGCGCAAACACGCTCTTGAGCGTATTCCGCACGGGCGAGCTCAAGGTGCCGAACCTCGTCTCGCTCGGCATCGGAAATATAGACAGGCTCGGATTTCTCGGGCATACGGACTCCCCGCGCGCCGCATACGGAAAGGCCGCCGAGGTATCGCGCGGCAAGGACACGACTGTCGGTCACTGGGAGCTTGCGGGGCTCATCTCGCCACGTCCGTTCCCGACATACCCGAACGGATTTCCGCCCGAGGTGACGGACGCGCTTAGGGAGGCGACAGGGCACGACATCATATGCAACAAGCCGTATTCCGGCACGGACGTCATCCGCGACTACGGGCGGGAGCAGCTCGACACCGGCGCGCTCATAGTTTATACGTCAGCCGACAGCGTTTTGCAGATCGCCGCCCATGAGGAGCTTATCCCGCCGGAGGAGCTTTACCTATACTGCCGCGCCGCCCGCAAAATAATGAGCGGGGAGCACGGAGTCGGCAGGGTTATCGCAAGACCGTTCACGGGAGAATATCCGAACTTCACACGCACGAAGAATCGCCGCGACTTTTCGCTTGAACCGACGGGGCAGACGCTGCTCGACGTGCTTTCCACCGCCGGACGCGACGTTATCGCGGTCGGCAAGATAGAGGATATATTTGCCGGTCGCGGCATCACGGAGGCGATACACACGGGCGGGAACGCAAACGGCATGGAAGTGACGAAGAAGGTCGCGGAAAGGGACGATTTGCGCGGGCTCTGCTTTGTAAATCTCGTCGATTTCGATATGCTCTACGGTCACAGGAACGACGCCGTCGGATACGCGCGCGCCCTCTCGGAGTTTGACGCGTGGCTCGGCGGATTTTTGCATACGATGCGCGGCGGCGACGTGTTGATAATAACTGCCGACCACGGGTGCGATCCGGGAGACGTAAGCACGGACCACACGCGGGAGTATGTGCCTCTGCTCGTGTACGGCGAGGGCATCTCGCCGGTGCCGATCGGCGTAAGAAGCACATTTGCGGATACGGCAGCAACGGTCGCCGAGCTGCTCGGCGTTGATTGGCACGGCGCGGGGATAAGCTATGCCCGCGAGATCCTTACGGGAGAGTGATTTTATGAACGAAGCTGAACTTCTGACGACCGCGCTCGGCGCGGCAAAGCGCGCATATGCGCCGTATTCTCATTTTTGCGTCGGGGCCGCGCTTCTGACGAAAGGCGGAGCCGTTTATACGGGCTGCAATATTGAGAATGCCTCGTATCCGGCAACGCTCTGTGCCGAGCGGACGGCGATGAGCGCCGCCGTTGCCGCAGGCGAGCGCGATTTTGAGGCGATCGCGATAGTGGGCGGCAGGGAAGAGGATATTGCCGCAGGGCGCGCAAATGAAGAATGCCCTCCGTGCGGCATCTGCCGCCAGTTCATGGCGGAGTTCTGCGGCCCCGACTTCAAAATCATCACCGGCAGCCCGAAGCGCTTTTCGGTCAAAACTATGTCGGAGCTTCTGCCTCACAGCTTTGGCAGAGATTTAATGTGAAAATAAAAAAATCCCCCGTGAGGGCAGCACTCATAAAACAGCATAAGATTGTTTTCGGGAAACGGCGTAGCTTGCGGGCTATGCCGTTTCTTCGCTAGAATTTGAATAATAATACATTATGTGGCTGATGCCAAAAGGCGCAGAAAAGCCCGCTGACGGTCGGCGGAAAGATAATATGATAAGATAAAAAGCTCGTTCCACCCATATTCGCCTTATAAGGGGTGTTCTTTTCAGGGCAAAAAGGTATACTTAATATAGCTGACGGGAGGCGAACTTCACCGCTACACGCGGGCGCTTTTCGGCGGTTTTACAGAGCTTTAGCTCGCTAAAGCTCCGTTGTCGTTGCCTTGCGTCCAGCAAGGCTTCCTCCTCCGCGCGCAAAATCATCCGAAAATCATCCCGCGTTTAGTGCTTCGCAGTTTTCGGCGTCGTATCATCGTTCGGGCAAGGAGAATGCCGGGGTATTGACGCAGCACGGGCGTTGATACGTCGTCGAAAAACGGTGAGGGTTCGCCTCCCGGCAGCTATAAAAAGATACTTTGGAGGAATTAAGATATGGATCAGATTGCAATAGGTAAATTTATATTCAAAAAGCGGAAAGAACAAAATTTTACGCAAGAACAACTTGCTGAACGGCTGGGAGTTTCTAATAAAACGATTTCAAAATGGGAAACGGGAAAGTGTATGCCCGATTACTCAATTATCGAGCACTTGTGTCAGGAATTAAATATTACGTTAGCAGAATTGCTTGATGGAGAAGAGGGTGAAAAGAGCATCAATACATACGATAGTCAGCAGATACTGAAAATGATGAAAGAAACGCAAGACCTTAAAAATAAGAAACTAATGCTTATTGGCGTTGTAGTATCACTTTTTGGAATAGTTTTTCGAGTCCATCCCGAATATTGTGTAAACCTCAGAAATGGTGTAAAATAAAATAACCAAAACGGAGGAAAACGCAATGG
>CANRKP010000059.1 GCA_947631245.1 uncultured Clostridia bacterium | reverse complement strand
TATCTTAGGATGCTCAACTATCACGTTTGAGCCGTGATACAGGATCATTGTTTTCCTCCGGACAGATATTCGTCAATGTATTGCATAAGATACTCCATAGACATACCGTGCAGATCGTCATAATCATTTTCAAGTAAAGACAGCAAGCCCTCTCGCTTAAAAACATCATACACTTCCGTACTGTCTCTGTGTATGTGTTCAGCATATAATTCGATGCAGAACGTGATAAAAGAAATCTTACTCATTGTAACATCACCAATTTATATTATATCTTATATCGAGTATCGAGTAAATAAGCGTTGATGATGAACAAAAGCCGCAAGGTTTCCCTTGCGGCTTTGATTGCGCGGACAAAGCCGCGTTTCTCGGAGCGGGTGGGATTCGAACCCACGTGCGGTTGCCCGCAAACTGATTTCGAGTCAGCCCCGTTATGACCTCTTCGATACCGCTCCGTGTATGTCAACCCGCCGAAAGGCGGAATCAACGCTTATTAAATTTATTAGAAATGGTTATTAGAAATCGCAATCCGAAAGAAACGATGAACCGAAAAAAGTCAAGCGTTTCAACGGTTTGCAGGCTCAAGCCTTCCACCCGACGCACAACATTTCGAGTCAGCCCCGTTATGACCTCTTCGATACCGCTCCGTATTCTGTTGCCGTAACATTATCTCACATGAGAGGCAAAAAGTCAAGAGTTAATTTTGCGCTGCGGAAAATTTTCCGCGCATGTGCGATAAATAGTCCGCCGCCATGCGCCGGTGCATCGCTTTCGCCTGCACCGGCGCGCGGCGGACGCGGTCACTGCTCCGACTTGCCGCCGTCTTTTTTCGAGGTCAGCTTGTCGAGCGCGACTGTCACTATTATGATGACCGCCATCACAATAAATATGCCGAGCATTCCGAGCCCCATATAAGAAAGATTGCGGACGAAATTCATAGGTTCAAAAAACATATTCCATATCCTCCTTAAAAATCATGGCGCATATCAATGCAGGAAGAAGCCGAGGATCAGACCGCCGGCGATGACGGACGCTATCTGCCCCGAGGCATTGACGCCCATTGCCTGCATGAGAATGAAGTTAGACGGGTCCTCCTTGAGCGCCATTTTGTGAACGACTCTGCCCGACATCGGGAACGCCGAAATGCCCGCCGCGCCTATCATCGGGTTTATCTTGTGACCGTCCTTGAGGAAGAGATTCATTATCTTCGCGAAGATGACGCCGCCGGCGGTGTCGACGATGAACGCGACGAGGCCGAGCGCGATTATGAGCAGCGTGTTCAGCGTCAGGAACTTTTCCGCCTGCATCTGAAGCGCTATCGTGATGCCAAGGAATATTGTGACGAGATTTGCGAGGACGTTCTGCGCCGTATTCGAGAGCGAGCCGAGGACGCCGCACTCGCGAATCAGGTTGCCGAACATGAGGAAGCCGACGAGCGCCACGGAATCGGGCGCGATAAGTCCCGCGATGATGGTTATGACTATCGGGAACATTATCTTCGTGAGCTTCGAGACTTCGTGCTCGACGTAGGGCATTCTTATCTGACGTTCCTTTTTCGTCGTGAGCGCCTTTATGACGGGCGGCTGGATTATGGGGACGAGAGACATGTAGGAATACGCGGCGACCATGATCGCGCCGAGATATTTCGAGCCGAGCTTCTGCGCGACGACGATCGACGTCGGGCCGTCTGCGGCGCCTATGATGGCTATCGAGGCGGCGTCGTTTATATCAAAGAACATGGACGCCATGCAGAGCGTGAAGAATATCCCGAACTGCGCCGCCGCGCCGAAGAGCATCAGCTTCGGATTTGAGAGAAGCGGCGAAAAGTCGCACATCGCGCCGATGCCGATGAAGAGGATGAGAGGGAAGAGCTCGTTTGCGATGCCGGCGTTGAAAAGCGTCGTCAGCGGCTCTATCGCGCCGGAGGCGGGGAGGTTGACGAGGATCGCGCCGAATCCGATCGGGAGAAGCAGCGTCGGCTCCATGTCCTTTGCTATCGCAAGGTAAATGAGGATGCCTCCTATTGCCCACATGACGACCATCTGCCATGTGACGCCGAGGAGGTTTTCATAGAGGATTTCCATATACGCTCCTTTGATTTTTACTTACGGGAGAAAAATAAAAAGACTGCCGCAAGAAAAGATACGATCGCTTCTTGCAACAGTCTTGCCGTCGCGGAACATTTTCATGCACCGTTTAGACCGGGGCGGGTGAAAGTCACCGTATTGACGCCCGGGGCCGCGTTTCCGCCGGCTACTCCCTGTGAGGTTATTATATAATGAGCTTTTGAAATTGTCAATGTTTTCATGCAAAATAATTGCCGAACGCCAAAGATAAATCAGATTTGATTACAAATATGCAATCAAAAATTGTTTCTCCCTTCTTACTACCTATCGACAACGGATATGGGGTCAAGCAGAAAAATGCCCGTGTCGTAATTGTAGCTTACAACTTTTGCAGTAATCAACACATTGTCGCCGATTGCAATCTCCTCTGATGTATTGAGCCCTAAATCAGTTGCATTAACGTCTTTAAATTTGAAAGTCGGTCCTATTTGAGTATCGGGATCATAATCGCCGGCACACACCAGTATATCATATCTTGTAGTATAGTTGCCGTGATTTACTATATAGTCGATTCGACCGTCAAATTGAATGATTTTACCCTTGTATTTTTTCGCAAAATCAACGTATGTATAATCATGTTCGGTTTTTAAGGATAGTATATTCGCAAGTTCTGCACAGTTTTCCACCGTCAATATTTCGTTCTCCAGAGTGCTTTCCGTGGTTTGCTCAGTACCATTGTTTGGCAAAGGTGCGGTGGTTGTTTCCGTATTATTATCAGGCCGAGGCGCTGTTGTCTGCTCAGCTTCGGTTTCGGGCTTGGGCGCTGTTGTTACATTGCTCTCGTTTGTTTCCGGATTATTCTTTGGCGGTTCATTGGTTTCTTCTTTGGGGAAAACGTGATATCTTATCACTACCTCGGTATTAGCAGGGACCCATTTGTCCGGAGAATAATCGAAGTTACCTCCGACAGAAACTTCCTCTACCTCGCCCTCTTTTTTCAGCCACCCGAAAATCAAATCATCTATTGGATCTAACTTAATATTTGTGAACCCGTTTCCCTCAAAAATTGCCACAACTGCTTTATAATCGCGACCTTTCATAACCGAAGAGCCGGACGGGGTCTGTGCTTCTCCGACGTGGTCGGTATCGGATGAACATGCAGCAAACAAAAAGATTATCGAGCTTATCAAAACGATACAGCAAATGATTTTTTTCATGTTATTAACTTCCTGTAGCGAAAAAGATTAAGGCTGAAATTAGCCGTGCATTTTTATTGCTTAATAAATAATAACATATTTGAATGTACATGTCAATATAAATAGCTATAATTAAATCTATAAGTATCTTTATTTTTGAAGTCATAACTGTCAATATTAAAATAAGAGGTGACAGTTATGAATGTCGATTACGCACTTATCGGTTCAAGGATAAAGTCAAAGCGCCGAGATAAGCGGATGACGCAGGAAATGATGGCAGAGGCGCTGGATGTAAGCGTCGGGTATGTCAGTCAGGTCGAACGCGGGGTCACAAAGATAAGTCTTGACCTTCTCGCCGAAATAAGCGGACTGCTTGATTGCGATATTTCGTTTTTTGTTTCCGGAACGGCGACGGGAGAGCGGGGATACCTCAAAGATGAATTCTCCGAAAAGTTTGAACGACTTTCGAAGAAGCAGAGACGCATTGCTGTCGAGATTATTGATGTTCTCATCAAAGAGGAAGAATAATCTGTTGTTGATTATGAGCCGCTGTTGATATATAATTAAAGTAGTGGAAAGATTTCTTGCTGCGGCGAAAAAGCGGAGGCATACATGGACAACGAAAAAAGGCGAAGGATAAAGATCGAATACGACTCGCCGGTGATATTGACTATGGCGCTTTTGTCGCTGGCGGCACTTTTCATAAACACGCTGACGGGCGGACGCGCCAACGCGGCGGTATTCAGCGTTTACCGCTCGCCTATGACGTCACCGATGTTTTATGTGCGCCTCGTCTGCCACGTTCTCGGTCACGCGAATTTTGCCCATTTCTTCGGCAATATGAGCCTTTTGCTCATAATAGGACCGACTGTTGAGAAGAGATACGGATCGCTTGACATTTTGATATCCATACTGTTCACCGCCGTCGTCAGCGGAGCCGTGCACTGCCTCGTCTCGGCAGACACCGCGCTGCTCGGCGCCTCCGGCATCGTGTTCATGTGCATCTTCCTCTCCACGGTCGAGAACATAGGCGACGGGAAGCTCTCGCTCACGTTCGTGTTCGTCGCGCTCATATATTTCGGGCAGGCGATATACGAGGGCTTTTTCGTCAAGGACAGCGTGTCTCAGCTCGCGCATATCATCGGCGGCGTCTGCGGCATCGCGTGCGGATACCTGATGCGCCGCCGGCAGCACAGAAGAAGGTAATATATTAAGGAAAATTCACATAAAAAATTGCCGCCCGCCGCCGCATTATCGCATAAAACGACGAAATGAGGCTGTGGGGCGGATTTTTTTGAAAAAATGTCTTGTCACAGATGCCGCGATATGATAAACTATTCGGCAAGACAAGCGAATAATCTGTATGACGCATACGGGAAATCGCGAGATCGCGAGCCGAAGGAGCAACACTCTCAGGTATCCCGCACGGGATGAGGACCGTATGCCGACAGAGCTTTGGAGAAGCCCGCGCACAGCGGGTGCCGAAGGTGCAAAGCGGGAAACCGCTAATCTCTCAGGCAAAAGGACAAAGTCGACTTTTTGGTTTTATCACCGTGTGATGATGTTTTTTTGCGGCAGACGCGCCTTTGGTTCGTCCGCCGCGTTTTTGTTTGCCGCATATAAAACGGAGGTAACTCTATGAACGAATTTTTCGACAAGCTGGCGAAGTACAATGACATCGTCAACAATTTCGTGTGGGTACGCATCGGGCTGTTTTTGCTCATCGGCACAGGCATCCTTCTGACGTGCTGCACGAAGTTTTTCCAGGTCTCGCATTTCGGTCACTGGTGGCGCGAGACGATAGGAGGCGTTTTCCGCCGCGGCAGCGACGCGACGAAGAAGACGGGAAAACACACGATATCGCAGTTTCAGGCGCTCTGCACTGCGCTCGCGGCGACGATTGGAACGGGAAATATCGCGGGCGTTTCCGCCGCGATTGTTATCGGAGGTCCGGGGGCAGTCTTTTGGATGTGGCTCGCGGCGTTCTTCGGCATGATGACGAACTTTTCCGAAAACGTACTCGGTATCTATTACCGCCGCAGGAACCGCGACGGCGAGTGGTCGGGCGGCGCGATGTACTACCTCAAAGACGGCCTCGGCGGCAAAAAGCACTGCCGCGCGATCGGCGCTTTCCTTGCCGGACTTTTCTCCGTCTTCGCCATTCTCGCCTCGTTCGGAATAGGCAATATGGCGCAGGTCAACAAGATAGTGCTCAACATTGAGTCCGTGCTCCCGACGTCGGCGGATCTCGGCAGCGTCGGCGGCATACCCGTCATCTCAATCGTTATCGGCGTCGTTCTCATGATAGTGGCAGGTCTCATAATCGTCGGCGGTCTTCAGAGAATAGCGGCGACGGCGGAGCGCATCGTTCCCTTTATGGCTGTGGCGTACATAGTCGGCGCGATAGTCATTTTCTTCGTTCACATAGGCTCGGTCGGCGCTATATTTTCGTCCATCTTCCGCTTCGCCTTCGGCGTCAAGGCGGCGGCGGGCGGCGCCGTCGGAATAGCGATAAGCGAGGTCATAACGCAGGGCTGCAAGCGCGGCGTCTTCTCGAATGAGGCGGGTCTCGGCTCGTCCGTCATGGTCCATTCGGCGTCAAACGTCAAAGAGCCCGTCGTTCAGGGAATGTGGGGCATCTTCGAGGTGTTCTTCGACACTATCGTCGTCTGCACGATGACGGCGGTAGTCGTCCTCTCCTCCGGCAAAATTGACCTTGAGACGGGGCTCCCCATCGACGGCGTCAACGACGCGACGCTCGTCTCGGAGGCGTTCGGAAACGTCTTCGGCTACGCGGGGCAGGTGTTCGTCGCAATAGCGATGCTGCTCTTCGCGTTTACAACGATCCTCGGCTGGTCGCAGTACGGAACAAAGTCCGTTGAATATCTCTTCGGCAAAACGGGGGCGCGCATTTACCGCGTGATCTTCGTGCTCATGATAATCTCCGGCGCGGTCATGACGTCCTCGCTCGCATGGGATATCTCCGACACGTTCAACGGTCTTATGATGGTGCCGAACCTCATAGGCGTGCTCGCGCTCTTCCCGCTTGTTGCAAAGATAACGAAAAATTACGTCGACAGAAAGATAAAGGGCAAGGACGAAAAGCCGCTCCTTTCCTACGATCCCGACCTCCAGCGCGAGGCCGAGGAAGACAAATGACATAATACTTTCTTTCCTCCAAAAAAATCGCTCGGCAAAGCGGCGTTTGTGCCGCCATACCGAGCGATTTTATTTGTCTTTGTGCCCGCATTACAGCTTGCGCCAGCGGTTCCACTTGTATTTTATGTTCATGCCTATCCGCTTGCACTCGGAGACGAGGTCGCGCCAAAAGAAGAGAATGACGTTTATGAGGGAGAACACGATGGCGAGTCTTACGCCCCAGCCGCCGAGAATAAATTCTATCAATATAAGGATAAAATCGAGCCAGGCGAGCCATTTCATCTTTATCGGAATGAAGAAGAAAATATAGAGCTGGAAATTGGGATAATAGAGGGCGAACGCAAGGAAAATGGAGAGATTCAGAAAATCGTTCGTCGCGTATCCCGTGATAATGCCCGAGATCAGCGCGCCGATTATGCCCGCGAGGTAAAAGAAATTGAACTGGAGCGCGCCCCATTCGCGTTCGAGCGTGGAGCCCATCAGCCAGTAAAGATACAGGGCGAAGATGATGAAAATGATATTTGTGTCCGGCGGAAGAAAGATAAAGGTAAAGAGTCTCCACACCTGCCCCGCCATAACGGCATTGAGGTCAAAGGTGAGCCAGCCGAGAAGCGAAACATCGGGATTTATGGCGCTGACGGCGAAATTTGCGATAAAGACTATCGCCATAGCGCCTATCATTATCGTCATCAGATTGTGTATCGCGTAAGGCGCTAACTTGTATTCGAGCTTTTTCAGTTTGTATCCCATATTGTTTACCTCCGCCGTGCTACGCTATCATGGATTGTATCACATTTTTGCCCGATATGCAATATCGTATGCGAACATGCGCGAAAAGAGCTGAGACGAAAAAATATTTTGATAAACATCAAAATACATCTTGACAAATTCGTTTAGATGTATATAATAATACTTGCGAGGGAATTTGATGAGCATCAAAATACTTTCTTGCGGGTCCGGAACCGCAAGGGTGCTGACACCAACCAACAACTTACATGCCAAGGAGATATAGGAGATATAAATGAACAAAAATCAAATAAACACATACGAGCGTTTAAAATCGATGGCGGATGCCGGTGAATACAAAAAAACTTTAGAGGCATACCGCACGTTTGCCGATATCGCAAATAATCACGAAAAAAGATACGCCGACGAGTTGTCGTGGCTGTCGGAGAGATGTGACCTGCGCCGCCGTGTGCTGATGATATCAAAGAGGATGGCGGAACACTGCGGCTTCTTCATCGGAATGTCGTGGGATTCGGAGACTGTCGGCGCGTTCGTCTCACAGCGCATGGCGATGATACGGCGCGAACACGTCACGGATGGGCTTGAAGACGCGCTTGCCGCGCTGCCGCCGGACGACCTCGGGGTCTTTGCGTTATTCGCTCACGGAACATGGTTTTTGCACAACTCGTTTCTTTTCAGGCGCGAGGCGGAGATCGCCGCCGCATATGAGAACGGGCGACCCGAGCGGGCATTCGAGGCAAACGTCATTGTCGAAACGATATACGGTATTTGCCGTGAGTGGCTTGCGTGGTACCGCGAAAACGGTCCCGTACCGTTTGAGAAATGGACCTACGACGTGCATCCGTCGGAAAAGTATACGAAAGGGAAAAAGTGATGGAAGAAAAACCATGCGCGCTGCAGATTTTTAAGGCGCTCGGAGACGAGTCTCGCCTGCGTATTGTCGGAATGCTGACACACGGCGAGGCATATGTCGAACTGATTGCAAGCAGGCTCGGACTTACGAGCGCGACTGTCAGTCACCACCTTAAAAAGCTCGAAGAGGCGGGGCTTGTAGAGTGTCACAGGACGCAGTTTTATATGATATATTCACTCGCCGAAAACGCGCTCTCTCCGACGCTTGCGGAGCTTATAAAGGGGGCGGAGCAGCCTTTTGACGACGACGTGAAATATAAAACCGCCGTCATCGAAACGTTTATGCCGTTCGGAAAGCTCACCCAGCTTCCGTCTCAGAACAAGAAGCGCGAGGTGATCCTCCGCCACATTCTTTCTCAGCTCAAAAAAAAAGACGCCTATACGGAATCGGAGATCGACGAACATATAAAGAGGTTCCACGACGACTACTGCTGCATACGCCGCGAGATGATATCGTTCGGACTGCTCTCGCGCGAGCACGAAAGCGGCGTCGAACTGTACCACAGGACGGACGTGTGAGCGCCAGGGAACCTCCGGCTCGGCTTTTACCAAAAGTTCACGCATACGCTTGAAAAAAACGAAAGCGAGTGATATCATTAAGAAAAAAGCGCGGAGGACTTCCGAGGTATGGAATATAAAGGATATAAAGCCGCAATATTCGATCTTGACGGGACGCTGTGCGACACGCTTTCGGACATACACACCTCAGTGAATCTGACGCTCCGCGAAAACGGGTTCCCGGAGAGGGAGTTTGCCCACACGGCGCAGGGGATAAATCACGGCTCGCGGTTTCTCATAGCGCACGCGCTGCCGGAGGGGACGTGCGACGATGTTGTGACGGACGTGCTCGCGAAGTACATGAAGATATACGCTCTCCACCTTTGCGACACAACGTCGCCTTACCCCGGCGTGACGGAGCTCCTTTTTTCGCTCAAGGCGGACGGCGCGAGGCTCGCGATACTGTCAAACAAGCCGGACGCGCTCGTGAAAAGGCTGGCGGAGCACTGCTTTCCCGGCGTGTTTGATATTGCGATAGGGCAGGGGGAATACCCCGTGAAGCCGTCGCCGGAGGGACCGCTCGCGATAGCGGAGAGGCTCGGCGCGGCACCCGAAGATATTCTTTTCATAGGCGATTCCGACGTCGACATGAAGACGGCGCACAACGCGGGGATGAGGGCATTAGGCGTTTCGTGGGGATACCGCGGCGTCGGCGTTCTCAAAGAAGCGGGGGCGGATATGATAGCGGACAAACCGGAAGACATACTGAAAATATATAAAACGGGGAGGCAGGAAAAATGAAGGCATACGGAAAAAAGGTGTGGCTCATACCTGACGCGTTTTTGGGCTCCGAGTCCGCAAACGATTTGACGACGCACGAGGCAGTCTGTGTCATAAACGAGTCCATCCCGAATATTGTGTAAACCTCGGAAATGGTGTAAAATAAAATAACCAAAACGGAGGAAAACGCAATGGGAAGAAAGAAGCTTAC
>CANRKP010000058.1 GCA_947631245.1 uncultured Clostridia bacterium | reverse complement strand
CACTATGTCGACCATTTCGCGGACTATGTCTATGGGATCCTTGTACCTGTTGCCCTCGGTATAGCACCACGAATTATGCGCGCACGCCGTATCCGTCTGCCAAACGTAGGGCTTGCATTCCGCAAACTGCCCTCTCTCAACGTCAACGGTCGCGCATCCGAACGCAAACGCGTCGTGCTTGTAGCAGATCACGGGCTCGTAGCCCTCCTCTTCCGCTCTGTTGTAGTAATACGCCGCAAATTTCTGCAGATACGGCTTTGCCGCGCTGTGCTGTATCCACCAATCGAAATATACGAGCTTCGGGCTGTACCTGTCAACGATCTCGCAGCATCTGAGCAGCCAGTCCGTCAAAAATTCGTCAGACGGGTAAGGCTTGCTGAACAGATCCTGATGGTTCGGCTCGGGCATCGAGGGCCAGTAGAAATCGCCGAGCTTCAGCGGCTCCTTTATGTCGGAGTCGAACTCCTTTCCGTGACCCATGAAAAACCAGTGCTCTATCCTGTGAGACGAGGCGCAGATGTTCATTCCGCGCGCCTCAACGGCACGCTTCAGCTCGCCGAGCACGTCTCGGCACGGTCCCATGTCCGCCGCGCACCAATCCGACAGCTCGCTTTTATACATCTGAAATCCGTCATGATGTTCCGCCACCGGAACGACGTACTTCGCGCCGGCGCGGGAAAAGAGCTCCGCCCATTCGTCTGGGTCGAATTTTTCCGCGCGGAACATGGGTATAAAATCCTTGTATCCGAACTCCGACTGCGGACCGTATGTCTTTACATGATGCTCGAACTCGCGCGTCCCCTTGATATACATCCCGCGCGAATACCATTCGCTGCCGAACGCGGGAACACTGTATACGCCCCAGTGGATGAAGATGCCGAATTTCGCGTTTCTGTACCATTCGGGTTCTCGGTACTGCGAAAGCGACTCCCAGTTGTCCTTGAAACGACCGTTCGCGATCGTTTCCTCAATTTTTTTCAGGTATGCTCCTCTGTCCTTTGTGTTCATGCCTGCCTCCGTGAAGATATCACATCTGTTCTCTATTGATTGTACCATACTTTTTCGTTTTCGTCCACGGTTGTTTTTTTATTTTTGATGTATATTGCAAATTACATAACCGATCTTTTCGGGGAATAAACCGATACGGCGCTTTTTGGCGTTGCAAAATGCTTTTGTGTGTGATATACTTATTTTGTATTGAAAAAAACTCCGCGCTTTTGCGGAATGTGGAAAGGTATGCTCATGAAGACGAAGAGCATCGTTAAATTCGTCAGAGCGGTAAGTATTTTTCTCGCCGTGTTTTTGTGTGTTCTCGGTCTCTCCGTGAGCCTCGCCCACGACACCAACACGCCGACCCCTCCCCAAAGTACCGAAACGGACGCCGGCACCGTCGATGTGCCGCAGACGTCGGATGAACAGCTGACGATACATCACATTCCCGGCGGCGACCCGGGGCGTGAATATACCGATTATCTCGCCACATCCGGCGGCAGGCTCGAGCTCCCCGTCAGCGGGGCGAGCGGATACGCCTCGGTAGCCACAGATATACACGAAACCTCCGACACTTCGTCAGCCGTCGTCGGCTCTCTCGTCCCGGGCGAATGCTTCCGCATAATATCCGAGGAGGGCGAGCTTTGGCACATCGCCTCCGACGATGCGGAAGGCTTCATACCGCACAAATTCTGCTTTATCAACCTGCCTGACGTGATCCCTTCCATCGTATACAACGCGACAAACGCAAAGGCTTCCCTCTTTGTCTCGTCGGGCAAAAGGATTCCCGGCGTCACGGGAGAGCAGCTGTTTGAAGCGTATTCCTACAACGAACGGCTCGGGCGCGAGGAATTTATCATGCCCGTCCTTTATCTCATGGCGCCGAAGATCTGCTCGGCGCAGCAGGCGGCGCTCGCCGAGGGCAACACGCTCGTTATATATGAGACGTTCCGCCCCGCAGAAACGCAGAAGAACGTCGCAAAATTTCTCCGTCTGCTCGCCGATGTCGACCCCGAGGTCAATGCCGGCATAGCGACGCCGCCGTGGTCGCTCGGCTGGTTCATAGCGACCGGCGTTTCAAACCATCAGCGCGGATATGCGATAGACGTCACGCTCGCAAAGGTGACTGAGAGCGAGACGGCGTTCATCGGCGACTACATATACACCGACGTGTCAGGTTACGAAGAGCTCGCGATGCCGACGGCGATGCACGAGCTGAGCTACGCCGCCGCCTGCCTTAAATCTCCGGTTTCCGGCAGCTCCAAAACCGCGTGGAAGCGCGCGACGCCCGCCCCGACTATGAACGATCAGGCATTCCTGCTCCAAAAGATCTGCACGGACGCGGGGCTGACGCCGCTCGCCTCGGAATGGTGGCACTTCAACGACCTTGACGCGGCAGGCGAGGTAAAGGGCAGCAAAAACACGGGAAATTACTTTCTCAATACCGTTATGAGCAAGATCCCGGAGTGATGGCACAGAATAAACATAATTTTGCCGGCGCTTTCGAGCCCCGATAAAAACGACCGCACGGGTGGACATCCACCGTGCGGTCGCTGTCATTTAATTTTTCAATGCCCGCGAATGTCGAATTTCGAAAAGAGCCCGCCGTAATTTCCCCAGGCGTAGACTATATAAAAGCCGCCGGAAAAATCATCGCATTCGAATTGAAGCTCTCTGTGTTCGACAACGTCGATTTTCTTGCCCGACTGTTCTTTTACAAAGCATTCGGGCAGACCGCTGTTTTTGGCGGTGTCTGAATAATATGCCTGCAGCTCGTCCGCGGAAAGCTCGCTTTTCAAAAGGAGCGCTCCGAAATACTGCATCCCGTTTCCGTTCCCCACAAGCTTTCCCGCGCAGGATACCGACTCGATACATTCCGTTGCCTCCGGCAGCGGAATTTTGCTCAGACCGTTCTTTACGTCTTCTGCAATGCGGTCGTTTATAAAAGGGATCGAAAGTAAAAACGCTACAATGAGGACCAATACAGCCGCTGCCGCGACGCATATTATCTTTTTCATTTTTCGTATCCTTTTATCCGAGCTTCTCTGTCCTCGAACGCGAAATATTTATTGCGCCCTCCGGGAGCATAGAAATATTGTCGAGCGATTTGCCCGTCCCGAGCGCGACGCATGAGACCGCCTTGTCGGCTACGCGCGTCTGTATCCCCGTGACGTTCGTGATGAGATAATCAAGCCCGTAAAGCAGGCTGCCGCCGCCCGTCATGACAATGCCGTTTGCAACGATGTCTCCTATGAGCTCCGGCGGGGTTCGCTCTATAACTGACGTGACCGCGTTCACTATTTCGGAAACCGGGTCGTCGAGCGCCTCTATCATCTCGTCCGACCACACGCGTATCATGCGCGGCAGTCCCTTTATGAGGCAGCGCCCCTTGACGTCTATGAACTTGCGTTCCTCCCTCGTCCAAACGGAACCGACGGCGATCTTTATCGCCTCAGCCGTCCGCTCGCCGATGAGGACGCTGTATTTTTTCCTGACGTATCTTATTATCGCCTCGTCGAACTTGTCTCCCGCGATCTTTATCGACTCGGAAACGACGACGCCGCCGAGCGAGATAACGGCGATATCGGTCGTTCCGCCGCCTATGTCTATGACCATGTTCCCGTTCGGAACGGAAATATCTATGCCTGCGCCTATCGCCGCGGCGACAGGCTCCTCTATCAGATAAGTTTTCTTTGCGCCCGCCTGCGTTGCCGCGTCGACGACGGCGCGCTCCTCGACCTCCGTGATGCCGCTCGGAACGCATATCATGACGCGCGGCTTGAATATGACGGGTCCGCTCGCCTGCCTGATAAAGTGCTGTATCATGCGGAGCGTTATCTCGTATTGGCTTATGACCCCGTCCCTTAGCGGACGTATCGCGATGATGTTGCCCGGCGTTCTGCCGAGCATCTGCTGCGCCTCGCGACCGACCTTCAGTATCCTGTCCGTATTCTTATCTATCGCAACGACCGACGGCTCCTTTAACACTATGCCCTTGCCCTTTACATAGACAAGGACAGTCGCCGTGCCGAGGTCTATTCCTATATCTCTCTGAAACATCTGCTGTATCCTCTATATTCTCGTCCTCTTCACGCTGCCCGCAGGATGCGGGCGTCACACATATATATAAAAGAATTCTCCAAAATATCACGGCAAATGCAAAAATACACTTGCCTATATACAATTATATATGAAAATTCGTGCCAATGCAACCCCAATTAGGTCGCCAATTCCGACAACTTACGCGCGCTCTTTTGCCGACCGGCGCCGTTTTTCGGTCTTTGCGAGCGCAAAAACGGAAACTTCTCTCGCTCCCGCGCCGAGAGCGAGGGACGCGCACACCGAAAGAGACGCGCCGCTCGTGATGATGTCGTCCGTTATAATCAGGCGTTTTCCTGCCAAATCGGCGTTTCGACAGAGAGAAAAAGTCTCCGCCGCCGCGATGCCGCGTGCCGCAGCGTTTCTCCCCTTCTGCTCCCCGCGCGATGAGTTTTCAAATACGTCCGAAAATCCGAGATGCAGCATTTCCGCCGCCGATTTTGACGCCTGTCTCATATGATCTTCGCCGTAAAGACGTATATTTTTCCTGCCGCGCGGGACGTATGTTACGACTATGTCTTCTTCACGCTCGCCCTCTTTTGCGTCGGCAAGACCTGAGCTTGCGATGCGCCATGCGAGAAGATGCGAGGCAAGCGCCGTTGCGCGCCGCTCGCTCGTATCTTTTAGCGAAAATATGAGCCTCGACGTCGGCGAGCCGCGCCTTTCCTTATCGTAGGCAAAGCACGCGTATGACTTATTTATCCCGGCGCGAAACAGCGCGTCGGGCACGCACTCACATTCAAATCGCCGCCTTTTGCATGACGTGCACTGCGCCTCGCACGCTTTTTTGAACGCCTCAGCACAGCTCGGGCAGAAAAGGCGCGTGAGCGCGTCTTTCCCCTCCGTCCTGCCGCCGCACCGTATACAGCGCTCGGGGTAAAAAAGCCCCGACAGCCTCTCCGAAAACCTCACCTCCGCCTCCCGAATTCGCGCGCAAGAAGGCAGGAGAGACCAGTATACTTCTTATCGTCGGAAACGGAGTCTACCATTATGCGGACAACGTCCTCCCTGCCGACAAGAATGACGCGCTCGGACGCGCGCGTTATCGCCGTGTATATCATGTGCCTCGTCATGAGCATCGGCGCGCACTTATACATCGGTATGATCACGGTGGGATACTCGCTCCCCTGGCTCTTGTGGACCGTTATCGCGTAGGCGAGCTCGAGCTCGTCGGCAAAGGCGAAATCGTAATATACTCGGCGGTCGTCGAAAAGGATGACCATCCTTTCGTGCTCCGGCTCTATCTTTTCGATAGTTCCGATATCGCCGTTGAAAATGCCTATGCCGTCCGGCTCGTCCTCGCCGTCGGGAGAGACGGATACTGCCCCGTCACGGTACCACTCGAGCTTGTAGTCGTTTTTCGTCTGCATGACGCGGTCTCCCTCGCGGAAGACGGTGTCCCGCACCTTGTGCTCGCGCTTTCCCTTTTCGGGCGGATTGAGCCGTGCCTGAAGTCCCGCGTTCAGAAGCTCCGTCCCCGGGGCGCCGCGACGCGACGGGGAGATGACCTGTATGCCGTCCGAGACCTCTTTTCCATATGCCCGCGGCAGACGGTTGCAGCACAGGTCGACGACGGTATTCGCGATATCGTCGTCATATCTTCTCGGAAGAAAGAAGAAGTCGCGGTTTTTCTCCGTCAGCAAGGGATACTCGCCCGAATTGATGCGCGCGGCGTTTGTGACGATAAGGCTTTCCCCCGCCTGGCGGAATATATCCGTTAGGCACACGGTCCTTACTGTACCAGAGTTTATTATGTCCCAAAGCACGCAGCCCGCGCCGACCGACGGGAGCTGATTCGAGTCTCCGATAAGAATGAGGCGCGCGCCCGGTCTTATCGCGCGAAGGAGCGCCTGCATCAGCATTATGTCTATCATCGACGACTCGTCTATTATTATTACGTCTGCGTCGAGCGGTTCGTTTTCGTTTCTCATGAAGCGCGGGTATGAGCCCTCGTTATACTCCATTTCAAGCAGACGGTGTATCGTCCTCGCGTCCTCCCCCGTCGCCTCGCTCATGCGCTTTGCGGCGCGCCCCGTAGGCGCGGCGAGCTCTATTTTGTCGTGCCCCAAAATGCGGAATATCTCAAGCAGCGCCCTGACGACCGTAGTCTTGCCCGTGCCGGGACTGCCCGTCAGAACCATGACGCCGCCTCTCAGCGCGTCTCTCAGCGCCTCGCGCTGCCCCTCCGCGTACTCTATATCGTACCGCAGCTCTAGCATCTTTATAAATCTGTCGATATCTCCGGCGTCGACGGCGGGACACATCCTGTCGAGCGCGTAGATCCTCTCCGCGCATTCGTGCTCCGCCCTGTAATATGTGTCAAGGTAGCACGCCTCGACCACAGTACCCGAAAAATCTATTTTCTCTATATACAGCCTGCGCGTCGACACCATCCGCGCTGCGGCTTCGTCAAATCTCTCCCTCCCGATGCCGAGCAGCTCGCAGACGCAGGAAAAGAGCTTTTCCTTCGGAAGAAAGACGTGACCGTTCGCCGCCGCGTTGTACGAGAGCACAAAAACGACGGCGCCTTCAACGCGCTCGATGCTGTCGCGCGCGACGCCGAGCGACATCGCGACCTCGTCCGCCTTTTCAAATCCGACCCCGCTTATTTCTCCGCAGAGACGGTACGGGTTCTTCTTTATTATGTCTATGGCGGCGGCGCCCCATTCCTTGAAAATACGCATCGACACGGCGGGACCGAAATAATCGCGGCAGAACATCATGACCGCGCGCGAGCCCGCGCGCTCCATGAAGCTGTCGTGTATCTCCTTCGCCTTTCTTTTTGAGATGCCGTTTATCTCTGAAAGCCAGTCGGGATGGTTCTCGATAACGTCGAATGTGTCCTCGCCATAGGCCTCAACAATGCGCTTCGCCGTCACGGGACCGACGCCCTTTACCGTGCCTGAGGAGAGGTAGCGCTGTATCTCAACTGCGCCGACGGGCAAGCTTATCTCAACACTTTCGACCGCAAACTGCCTGCCGTAGCTTGCGTGCATGCTCCAGCGGCCGTACATCTTCACGGCGTCGCCCTCTCCGACATAGGGCATAATTCCGACCGCGGTCATAAACTCGCCGTCGTCCGCCTCGACGTCGGCAACGGTATATCCGTTGTCCTCGTTGCGGTATCTGAGCTCTTCGACAACGCCGCTTATCGTCAGTATCTCGCCCTTTTCCTCCATCGGCCCTCTCCTTTTTTGTTTATTTTTCGCGGGGGAAAGACCGATTTACGGCTTCTCCCCCGCGGCAAATTTTGTTTTTTTTACTTACTTTCCGAACGCGGCGCGAAGCTCGTCCGCAATGTCGGTTTTCTCCCAGCTCACCCCGAGATCCTCGCGGCCCATGTGACCGTAGGAAGCGAGCTGCCTGTATATCGGGCGGCGCAGGTCGAATTTCTCGATGAGAGCCGCCGGACGAAGGTCAACGTGCTCGTTTATATATTTGCCGAGCGCCGCCTCGTCGACGTCAGAGGTGCCGAACGTGTCTATCCTTACGGAAACGGGGCGCGCAACGCCGATGGCGTATGCAAGCTGTATCTCGCACTTTCTCGCAAGCCCTGCGGCAACGATGTTCTTTGCGATATAGCGCGCCGCGTATGCCGCCGTCCTGTCGACCTTTGTCGGGTCCTTGCCCGAGAACGCGCCGCCGCCGTGGCGGGCGTATCCGCCGTATGTGTCCACAATGATCTTTCTGCCGGTAAGTCCGCTGTCACCGGCGGGACCGCCTATAACGAATCTACCTGTCGGGTTGACGTATATCTTCGTCTTCTCGTCAAGGAGAGAGCCGTCAACAACGGGCTTTATCACATGCTCAATTATATCGGCGCGTATCGTTTCAAGCTCGACGTCGGGCGAATGCTGCGTGGAGACGACGATCGTGTCGACTCTTACTGGCCTGTCGTTTTCGTCGTACTCCACCGTCACCTGCGACTTTCCGTCAGGGCGCAGATATGAGAGCGCGCCGCTCTTTCTGACCTCCGTCAGCCGCTTTGCGAGCCTGTGAGAGAGTGATATCGGAAGCGGCATAAGCTCCGGCGTCTCGTCGCACGCGAATCCGAACATCATGCCCTGATCTCCGGCGCCTGTGTCATATTTGTCCGTTATCTCGCCGGACTTCGCCTCCGCGGACTTGTCGACGCCGAGCGCGATATCGGGGCTCTGCTCATGTATCGAGCTCACGACGGCGCAGGTGTCGCAGTCGAAGCCGTATTTCGCCCTGTCGTAGCCGATCTCGCGGACGACGTCGCGCACGGTGCTCTGGATATCGACGTATCCCGTCGTCGTGACCTCGCCTATAACCATAACAAAACCCGTCGTGCAGAATGTCTCTATCGCGGCGCGGCTGTTTTTGTCCTGACGCAGAAGCTCGTCAAGAATTGCGTCCGAGATCTGATCGGAAATTTTATCGGGATGCCCCTCCGTCACGGATTCGGAGGTGAAAAGTTTCTTTTCGCTCATATTTTTTATCTCCAAGGAAATAGTCACGCAAGGAATGAAAGAAAACCGAGAAAGCCGTATGATATGCCGCTCATGATGAAGCCCGCGAGCAGAACTCCGGCAAAGACGGACGCTACCGCGTATCCGAACTTCATATCAAGCAGCGCGGCGATAAGTGAGCCTGTCCACGCGCCGGTCCCGGGGAGCGGGATGCCGACGAAAAGCGCGAGCCCGAAGACCGCGTACTTTGTGACCCTGTCGGAGCGCGAGTCAGCCCTCTTTTCGACCCATTCGGCGATGGGAGCGAGCTTCTCGACCCGCTTCATCCAGCCGAGTATCTTCTTTATAAAAAGAAGGATGAACGGCACGGGTATCATGTTGCCGATAACGCTTGCTATAAAGCATTCGGGAAACGACAGCCCGAGCGCCGCGCCTACCGGAACGGAACCTCTTATCTCTATGAAAGGTACCATTGATATGAGAATGACCCAAAAAAGATTTTTCATAGAAATATGCTCCTGTCGGTTTTCGCGACGGATTTTTCCGCCGCATCGGTAATATATTATACATCAATTATGTGCGCGTTTCAATACCTCTTTGCGCGTTTCGGCATAAAACCGCGCGGAATTGCGAAACATATGTGTGAAAAATAAAAGCGGGAGTTCAACTTTATGCCGACAGTCATAATACGAACATTCATTATCTACGTCATCCTCGAGCTGTCAATGAAGCTGATGGGAAAACGCCAGATCGGAGAATTCCAGCTTTCGGAGCTCGTCACGACGCTGCTTTTGTCGGAGCTTGCGGCGCTTCCCATTTCGGACCCCGATATACCGCTTCTGTATATGGCTTTTCCCGTAGCCCTCATAATCTCGCTCGAGGTCATAACGTCGTTTTTGTCGGTCAAAAGCGTCCGAATGCGGCGCTTTTTCTCCGGCAAGCCGAGCGTGCTCATACGGCGCGGAGTGCTCGATCAGCGCGAGCTGCGCCGCCTCCGCATAAGCTGCAGCGAGCTTTTGGGTCAGCTCAGGCAGCAGGGGTACGGAGATATCGAAGAAATAAATTACGCGATAGTTGAGGACGACGGAAAGCTCTCCGTCTTCCCGAAGATAGGTATGCGCCCGCCCAACATCGACGAGGTCGGCGATGTCATCGGCGGCACCGTGCCGGCGGACAGCGGCATCTCGCACGCTCTCATAATCGACGGCAGCCTTATCGAGGAAAACCTCCGCTGCTCCGGCAAGACAAAAGCCTTCGTCGAGGGCAGGCTGCGTCAGGCGCACCTTCGTCGCCGCGACGTCCTGCTCCTGCTCTGCGACGATACGGATAAGGTCACGCTTATAAAAAAGGAAAAATGATTTTCAAAACGATATCGATATTTGGGGGAGAAACACAGCCGTGAAGTCCTTTATAATAGCGCTCGTACTTCTGTTCATCGTCGTCACCGTGACAACGGTCGCCGCCATAACAACTGACGAATACGCCGACCGCATGATATCGGCTGTCACCGACGCCGAAAACGCGCCTTACGAAAACAGGACATATGAGGTGAAAAACGTCGCCGAAATTTGGGATGAGGCAAAATCCACCGTCTGCGTCACGATACACAGAAAAGAGGCGACGCGGACAGAAGGACTGATCGCCGCCCTTTCGGAGCTTTGCGAGCGGGAGCACACCGATACCGAATATTTCGGCGTCTGCCGTCAGCTCAAGGAAGAGCTGCTTCACATAAGAGAGCTCGGCATCCCGTCATGGCGCAACATCATGTGAGACAAACGCCCCTTGCCGCCTATCTTT
>CANRKP010000057.1 GCA_947631245.1 uncultured Clostridia bacterium | reverse complement strand
CTTTTCTTCCTCCTCTATTTTATCATATATACGCGAAAAAGCACAGCCTTTCGGCTGTACTTTTTCGACAGACTGAAATGCCGAGGCTTTCACCTCGGCATTTTTTATTATTCAGTCATTTGTTGAACGCCTTTATTATCCCCTTGTCGTTGAGGTCTACAATGAGCGCCATCGTGATCGGTATGCCGAACAGCCCGACGAAGCCGAACAGCATCGTTCCGACAAACATTGCAAGAAGCGTTACGAGCGGATGGAGCCCGACCTGCTTTCCCACTATCTTAGGCTCCATTATGTTCCTGATGACGAAGATGATGACGTACGTCACGAGCAGTCCGATGCCCAAACCTATCCTTCCGTTTATGAACTCAATGACAGCCCACGGGATAAGGATAGTTCCCGTTCCGACTACGGGGAGGATATCGAACACCGCTATCAGAAGCGCGATGAGGATCGCACCCTTGACGCGGAGGATGAACATCGCGACAGTCAGCTCTGCAAACGTTATCGCGAGTATTATCGCATACGACCTCGCGTATGAGCCGATTATATCGCGTATCGCGCTCCTCGCCGCGCTGAACTTCGCGTATGAAGCCTCGCTGAACTGCCTTTCTATAAATCCGTGGATAAAGTCATAATCAGCCGTGAAGTAGAACGAGGAAACTATCGAGAAGATTATCTTCAAAACAAGTTTCGGAATCGACATCGCGAAGCCCGAAACGCCCGACCCTATCGTCGAGGAGAGCCAGCTTACGAGGCTGCCGACGTAGCTTAAAATATTGGATGAGAATTCGCTCAGGACCTGCGATATCGTCGGGTCGAAGTCCTCCGGCAGCGTCAGGGAGCCGCCGAGAAGCTTTTTGAGCATCGGCTCAAGCGTCGTTTTGTAAAATGCCGGCAGCTTCATTATTTGGTCGCTCACAAATCCGAAGATCTCGGCGCATATGACGAACACGAGCGCGCCGACGGTGCAGTAGAAAAGAATGACGCAGATAAGAGACGCTATTTTGTAGTTCATCTTTGTTTTTTTTGAAAGGAACCGAACGGCGGGCCTCAGTATCGCCGCGACGATATAGGCAATAAGGAACGGCATGAGAAAATTGATCGCATATTTAAAAACAAAGTATACGATAGCGACAACGATAATAAAGTAGAAGAAATTGATTATAAATTTACGTTTTCCCTCAGTCGTCATTCCCGTTTCCCCAAAAAACAACTTTTTTCAACAATAATTATACGCCCGGCGCACCTCTTTGTCAATCAAAATTATTGACCGAAATAAATCTATTCAAGCATCTGAGAGAGCATGCCGTCACGGGCGAGCTTTTCCCAGTCGGCGTCGAGTATCTTTATAATTTTGCCCTTCTCTACCTCAAATTCACGGTGAAAGATATATCCGCTGTTTATCAGCTTTATAAGCGCGTCTCTCGTTCTGTTCCGCGACAACCCGTTTGCGCGCGAGACCGTGTCGACCGTGCCGTTGAACGTCGGTATCACGGACGGGTCGCTCTTCACACCGGCGATGTTTTTGATTATCTGCCTGTAATAGCCGAAGAGCGGGTCGTTCGGCAGCTCTATCGAGTAACTCGCCGCCTCGCGCAGCTGTCGGCTGAAGCTGTCCTTTACGCCGTAAACGATGACCTCGCGCTTCTTTTTCTGGACGAGATACCTCACGACCGACTGAAAATGCCCGTCCCCGGTGAAGATTATGTACCGCCCGATATCGCGCCTCGTGTCCGCGCACTGATAGATGTAGTCGAGCATGACAAAGTCCGTCAGGTCCTTTTTGTATCTGAGATATGTGTTCCCCGTCTCGATAATGGTGCTCGTTATCTCGCGCAGGCGGGCGAGCTCCCCTCTTATTTCGGGGGCCGTAAAGTCCCCGAAAACCATTATCTCCTCGGGCGAATATTTCTCCTCTATCTCGTTTCGCCACGCCATCGGGTCGGGTCTTTCGCCGAGCCGCGTTTTATACGAATAAAACCAGTATTCATAGTCCACGAACGCCATCGTCTTTTTGCGCGGCGGACGTTTTTTCTTTCCGTTAAACAATAATTTCCTCCTTAAATTTAAACAGTTTCCGCGCTCAGAGGTATTTTCCCGTCGCGCTCCGCGCAGAGTTCTTTATCTCCCGCACGCCGCCGACAGCAACTATTTCGCCGCCGTCAGCTCCGCCTCCCGGGCCCATATCGACGATATAGTCGGCGGCACGGATGACGTCAAGGTCGTGCTCTATCACGATGACGGTCGCTCCGCTGTCGGTCAGGCGGCGGAAAACGCCGAGCAGCGTCACGACGTCGAGCGGATGGAGCCCTATCGTCGGCTCGTCGAACACGAAGACGGTATCGTCCTGCCCGCGTCCCATTTCTCCCGCGAGCTTGAGCCTCTGCGCCTCGCCGCCCGAAAGGCTCGGCGTCCCCTCTCCGAGCGTGAGATATCCGAGACCGACGTCGTGCAGCACGCGGAGCCTTCCCTCCACGAGCTTCAGATCGGCGCAGGCGCCGAGCGCCTCGTCGATGCTCATCTCCATAAGCCGAGGGAGCGAATACTCTTCCCCGTTTTTGCTCTTCCGCTTTATTTCCGACGCCTCGCGGCAATAGCGCGAGCCGCCGCAGTCGGGACATGGGATGTCGACGTCGGGCAGAAACTGCACGTCGAGGCTGACTGTTCCCGTACCGTCGCAGGTGGGACAGCGCAGATCCCCCGTGTTGTAGGAAAAGTCCCCAGCGCGCTTCCCCCTCGACTTTGCCTCCTCACACCGCGCGTATACGCGGCGCAGCTCGTCGTGGACGTTTGCATATGTCGCGACGGTCGAGCGGATGTTTATTCCTATAGGAGACGCGTCTATGAGCTTTACGCGGCGTATCCCGTCCGCCGAGACGGAGGCGACGTGCTCCGGCATCCTTCCTCCTCCCGTCAGCGCCTCGAGCGCGGGAACGAGACTTTCGAGCACCATCGTCGTCTTTCCCGAGCCGGAAACGCCCGTCACGACCGAAAGCCTTCCCTTAGGGAAAGCGACATCAAGCGGTTTTACGGTGTGTATCGGACCCGTGCTCATCCTTATGCTGCCGAGCCGAAACAGCTCTTCCTTGTCACAGCTCCCGCCCGAAGCGCTTCTGCGCTCGGTGAGGAAAGGACCTATGACGGAGTCTTTGTTCCGCGTCAGCTCACAGACAGTCCCCTGCGCTATTATGTTTCCGCCGTCGGCGCCGGCGCCGCGCCCGAGCTCTATCATGTAGTCGGCGCAGGCAAGCGCGTTTGTGTCATGGTCCACGAGCACGACGGTGTTGCCGTCGGCTTTAAGGTCGTTCATCACGCCGACGAGCCCCTCGAGGTTCGACGGATGCAGCCCTATCGACGGCTCGTCAAGGACGTAAAGGACGCCCGTCGTCCTGTTTCTGACCGCCCTTGCGAGCTGAGCGCGCTGGCGCTCGCCCGTCGAGAGCGTAGATGACGCCCTGTCAAGTGACAGGTACGAGAGCCCGAGGTCGACGAGCCTTCGCGCCGCGTCAAGGAAAGAGGCGCATATGCTCGACGCCATCGGTCTCATATATTCCGGCAGCGACTCGGGCACTCCCCTGACCCACACGATAAGGTCAGAGAGCGGCATCATGCACGCCTCGGCGAGCGATATTCCGCGCAGCCTCGGCGCACGCGCGCGTGCCGACAGACGTGTGCCGCCGCAGTCGGGACAGACGTCCTGCTTCAGAAATTTCTCGACGCGCTTCATTCCGGCGTCGTCCTTTACCTTAGAGAGCGCGTTTTCCACAGTGTATACGGCGTTGTAATATGTAAAATCGAGCTCTCCCGCCTCGTTCGTTTTCTTTGATTTATAGAGGATATGCTTCTTTTCGGCGGGTCCGTTATATACGATATCGCGCTCCCTCTCCGTCAGCTCCGAAAACGGAACGTCCGTGCGGACGCCCATGGCTCGGCACACTTCCGTCATCAGCGACCACATGAGAGAATTCCACGGCGCGACGGCGCCGTCGTCTATGGAGATCGATTCGTCCGGGACGAGCGTCGACCTGTCGACGGTGTGGACCGTGCCTGTGCCGCCGCATGTCGGGCACGCGCCCTGACTGTTGAACGCAAGCTCCTCCGCTCCCGGCGCGCGGACGCGTTCGCCGCAGACAGGGCAGAACATGGGCTTCTCCGCCGCGACGTCGAGCGTCGGCTCAAGGTAGTGCCCGTTCGGGCACATATGGGACGAAAGCCTCGAGAACATAAGCCGCAGGCTGTTGAGCAGCTCCGTCGACGTTCCGAACGTGCTTCTTATTCCGGGTACGCCGGGGCGCTGATGCAGCGCGAGCGACGCCGGAATATAGCGCAGCTCGTCGACCTGTGCACGCGACGCCTGCGTCATTCGCCTTCTCGTGTACGTCGACAGCGACTCCAGATAACGCCTCGACCCCTCGGCGTAAAGAACGCCGAGCGCAAGGGACGACTTACCGGAGCCGGATACTCCCGCGATGCCGACTATTTTGCCGAGCGGGATATCGACGTCTATGTTTTTCAAATTGTGAACTCTCGCGCCGCGCACGAGTATGGCGCGAGGCGAAGTATCTTCTGCTGACACGGCTTTTCCTTTCTTACGGCACAATGCCGCACAAAGCCGACGGTGCCTCTTTTCTGCCCCGTCGGAAATTGTGCGGCGCTGTCTTACTTTTTTATCCACGCTCCGTGAGCTGCGCTGTCGGGACATAACTGAATTTTGTGACTTTTTGCCGGCGGCGCGTGAGTTTTTCAATCGGAATTTTTTCGCAGGTCAGTTCTGCATCAGTATCTGCGTCTCTTCAACAAGCGGGTAGCTGACGAGGTTTTCCCCGTCAAGGTCCTCGCGGTGCATATCGACGCCCGTTATGCGGCTGTTTTCGTAGGTCGTGTAATAGTAGATGCCGCGGTCCGTGTTGCAGCATGATGAATATATTGTATATTCATAGCCGTGTTCGACACGGCAGCAGCCCTTCTGCTGCGCCACCGACGCGAGGATATGGAAGAACTGGGCAACGCTCTCGTTCTCGCTGTCGCCGGAGCGGGAGTTCAGCCTTGTAAACGCCGCCTTTACGAAGCGGGACGCCGAGGAAAGGTCGCCGGGCAGGCCAAGTCCTCCCATGCCGCGGCTGTATGGCGAGAGCTTGAGGTCGGGCGCAAGCCTGTTCTCGGGGTCGGCGACGGAGACTGCCATGTAATTCGTAAGGTTCGTGAGGTGATAATCAAACGTGGGGTTGTTTGTCATAACGCCGACGGGGTTATCATATACCTTTAGTCCTTCCTTTACGGACTCTACGACGATGCTCTCTTCCCTGTCGGATATCATCCAGTGCAGCGGCGAGAGCGGGAGACTCGGACTGAAGTCCTCGCGGAGGACAGAGAGACGGGAGAGCTTCCGCCTTGCGTCGGCGACAGAGGAACAATCGCACAGTATCCACGGGATGAGCTCGAACGGAGCGACGTTGTCGCAGCCCTCTGCCTCCGGCTTATAATCGGCATTTCCCGGGAAATTGAGTCCCGCCATGCTGAGCCCCGCTTCGTTTGTCGCATCATAGTAAAGAGGATAGTTCTCCTGAACGAACGCCATTCCTATCATCGCGTAGTGGGTCTTTACCTCTCCCATGCGGCGGAACGTAAACGGGTATTTGCGCGGAGTGACCGTGACGGTTTGGTTATATGCGAATTCGTAGTCAAGATTTCGTCCGAAATAGTGGTCCTTTGTCCTGTATGTCGCTGCTGTGCACACGGTCATTTCCTCCGTAATTATGTGAATTTGTCCGAGGGCAGGATGATGATCCCGAACTTTTTATTTTCGTTTGATAAATTGTATCACATTTCGGCGCCGTTTGCAACAGGAGAAGCATTTTTCATCGGCGTATTGAACTTTTTCGATTTATGATGTAGAATATATCAAAAGAATGTATATCGGGGAGATAAAAATGGCTGTCAGACTTAACGAGGACAAAGAGGTCGTGAAAATGATACGGCAGGGGCTGCGGGAGCGCGGCGGATACTGCCCGTGCAGGCGGGAGATGACGCCGGATACGAAGTGCATCTGCAAGGAATTCCGCGAGCAGATGGCGGACCCGGATTTCGAGGGATACTGCCACTGTATGCTTTACTATAAGTCAAAGGACTGACGATATTATTATTGATAAGCGGTCACTCCGATACTATAATTGTTTTATGTTCCGGCACGAAAGATGGGCTTTGGGCAAACCGCTCATGTCGGGGTTTGTTTGTGAATGAAAATGAGAACTTACTATGTATTGCCGCAACTGCGGGAGTCAGCTCACGGACGGTACAAAATTCTGCAATAACTGCGGCGCCGAACAGCCGTCAGGCACCGGCGCGGGCACGCCCGGCACAAATCCCGCAAGGCAGCCGGGTGCTGCCTCTCCGCAAAAGCAGAAGAAAAAGCCGACGAACATTCTTATCACGATCGTCATCATCGTCGCGGCATTCCTCCTCGGCAAGTTCGTAATCGGACCGGCGCTGTCGTCGGATTCGACGGGCGGCGGAGATCAAACGAATGCGGGAGCGAACAATTCCTCCGCCGGGGGCAGCTCGGCGGGCTCAGGCGAGTCCGGCAGCGAGACAAATCCCGAATACACGGCTATTTTTAACGGGACGAGAATATTCCATAACGCCTTTTTCTTCAATATGGACATCACAAGAGCTTCGCGAAAAAGGACGCGGACGGGAACATTACCTGCCATGATTTCGGCTACCGTGACGACACGGTGATAATTTACAGAGAGACGGCGTACATAGACACGACGGGCTACACCGACGAGCAGAAGCAGGCGCTCGAGGATTACGGCAAAGAAGAACAGGCAAAGTACGCGGATGTAACGTGCAGGACGGTCAGATATGAGATGAACGAGGCGAATTCGCGCTTTGTCATCACTGTCGAATACACGAACCTCGACAAGGAGGAGAATTACAGCGCGGTATACGCCGCCGGTCTCCTCACAAGCAGCGGGCCATACTCCATGCAGGTCACAACGACGCTTGAGCTCGAAGGCGGTTTCATTATGAAATGTCCACCGACAACGCTTCGACGGCTGACGGCAAATAAACAAAATGGGCGAGGCGCTTTTCGAAAAAAGCGCCTCGCTCCTGTCTTTTGTTTTGGCGGTTCGGTCAAAAAAATCGCTGAGGACACCACGTTATAGTGTATAATGCTCTCAAAAAAGATATTTCTCCGCTTAGTCAGATCTTGCCATGTGCCTTTTTTCAACCGCAGAGCCAACTTATCGCGTGGGCGAGCCTCCCCTCCGGATCGCGAAAATGCCCTCCCGGCTCGTTTCTGAAGAACACGCTCTCCGCCGAGCGCTCGCAGATGCGCCTTATCCTTTCGGTCGCGTCGGCAACAGTCGCCATCAGCTGGTCGCGCGTGTTCTTTTCTTTGCCGCCGAGGCTGAGATATATTTTTCCTTTAGGCGGATTTTGTTCGAGATAATTTATCCATCCGGGATACCATGCCGACCCGGAGCAGCTGCCGCAGCCGTCGAACGCCATTTTCGTTTGAAAATACATCACGGCAAGCCCACCGAGCGAATAGCCGACGATATACAAAGCTCCGGGACAAAGCTCTCGCCGCGTCCCCTCGCACAAAGCGGCTACGCTCTTTCCAAATTCATCTGCTCCGCCCGAAAAGGCGCGTCCGCCGCATGCATCTGAAGGCCATGGCGTGTAATCTCTGTCCCAGTCGACGTCGGACGGAGCCGCGAGCCACAGCGGCGGGACGCTCTCGTCCGACAGCCTTTTCATAAACACGTCCGTCAGCACTCCGCCGCCGGCAAGCACCACGACGAGCGGAGAGCCCGCCGCAGGCTCGCCGAAGCTCACGATATTCCACCGTCTTCCGACAAACTCAAAATTCATGCTCCGCCTCCGCGCGGCCTTTTTGAGAATGGTTTTTTACTTTTCCCGTCAAGTGCGCGGGTCGTCCCCGGCGCGATACGGAACTACAGCCGACGCCACGACCTCCGACGCGGGATCCGCGTGCGCCCTCTGATCGTCGAAAAAGATATGCGCGCCAAACGCCGAGAGGATGTCACGCTTGCTGATGCCGCCGAGAAAAAATGATTCGTCGATATGTACGTTCCACGACCGCAATGTCTTCACTGCCCGCTCGTGCGCGGGCGCGTTGCGAGAGGTGACGAGCGCTGTCCTGATAGGCGGCACGTCGAGGCCGCGGAAATCAGATTGGATATGCGCTATTGTCGAAAGAAAATTTGCAAACGGTCCCTTTTTCATCGGGACATTCGCATTCAGATGCTCGTTTTCCTGAAAAGCCTCAAGACCTCGGCTTTGATATATTCGCTCGGAATCTGATGAGAACAAGACGGCATCGCCGTCAAACGCGATGCGTATCTGATTTATCTTTGTCTTGCGTTCTGCGGGAAGGTTTCCCGTCAGTATCGTTCCGGCGGCGATGTCGTTGTCGATAGCCTGCTTGACGTCGCTCTCTTTTGCAGAAAGGAAAAGATCTGTTTTAAACGCTTTCAGATACGGTGCGATATCCGCCCCGCTCGTAAGCGCCGCGCGCGTGATGTCAAGTCCGTAATCCTCTATTGAGTTGAATATGCGAAGGCTCGTGTTCGCATTGTTGCGCGACATCACGATGACCTCGACGAGCCGCTTTTCCTGAAGCTCGTTGAGATGCAGAAAAGCCTTCACAAGCTGAAACGCAGGACCCTTTTGAAGAATATCGTTCTCATGCTCGACCTGATATTTTTCATAAGCGTCGACGCCCTGCTCCTCGAATATCTTGTTTTCATATTCGAGGTCGAACAGCGCGCGTGAGCTTATGCCTATAACTATTGGTTCCGTGAGATCGTATGCCATAGACTGTGCCTCCGATACCGAAGCTTCGTTTATTTCATTTTACCTCATTTCTCCGCCACAGTCAACATGACGCGGAAAAACTGCGCGCGTAAAAGCAAGGCAGACCCGCTTTCCGCAGTTTTGCGGCAGGACGGAGCATTTTTCTTATTGTGGATATCTTGCGCTATGAATAGCTTTCTTGTCCGAGAGATGTCCGCCTTTATGATATCGTCCATGTTTTAAACACGCACTCTACCTGATTTTTGTTTTGTAAAATGACATGGCATCCACATATTGTTTCAAAGCCACTGCGGTATTCTTCCACGCGCTGTTCAGACCGCCGTTCTCATATGCGCTGAATAACATAAAGAAAAATTTCGCCTGTATAAGCTCCAGCTTACGCTTCATCGGAACATGGTACATTGCGTCTTGAAACGCCTTGTGCTCCGGCAAGCCGAGCTTCAGCTTATACAAGCTTATAAAGTATTTTTATTTTTGGATTACGCATATGGAATCCGCTCAAGCAACAACTTGCAGAGCAAGAAATTATTAACGGAATGTAAACTTAATTTTTTGCTCAAAGCATATTGACACAGTGTCTGAACAAAATTGAAACAATAAAAAAATGCCGATACGTTGCTTGCGCTATATTTCACACCGGTAAAGGTGATCGGAGCCATGAACAAAAATGTGCCAACATGGGCATTAGTCGCACATGTCGGCATTATCTGCCATGACAGGGTACTGGTCAGCCTCGCCGCGCCGCACTTTATCAACGGATGTATCAAAGAAACGAAAAAGCTCTCTATCAACCTTGTGGACGAAGCTATGCTGCAGGATGCCGACTATGTAGGCCCGGTCCGTGTGACTAAGGCAAACAAATCCGCTGTTTTTGAATATGACCTTGGGGATGCAGAACGAGATCGACGCAGGCGTCAGCGGGCAGAAGCATATTGAAAACTATCTTGATCAGAGTCTCCGCAATCTCGGTATGGATCACGTTGACCCCTATATCTATCACATGTGGGACTACCACACGCCGATGGAGAAAATCATGCAGGGACTGCACAACGCCATCAAGGCGGGAAAGACCCGTTACATCGGCATCTCAAACTGTTTTGCGTGGCAGCTTGCAAAGGCGAATTTTTACGCCCGCGAACACGGGCTTCACAGAATTTGTTTCAATTCAAGGACACTACAACCTGATCGCCCGCGAGGAAGAGCGCGAGATGGCGCCGTTTTGCAAAAATCAGAATATCGCGATGACGCCGTACAGCGCGTTTGCGGGCAGACGGCTTTCAAAGCGCCCCGGCGAAACATCGACGCGATTGGAAAAGGACGCCTACGCGAAATTCAAATACGACGCGACAGCCGAAGCGAACAGCAAGATCATTGCCCGAGTCGTGGAGCTTGTGGATATATAAGCGCGGCATCTCAATGACTGAGATTTCGCTTCTTATCTTTTTCCATACATCTTCTCGTAATAATTTTGGTACTCTCCGCTGATGATGGTCTCCCACCATTCTCTGTTTTCGAGATACCATTTTATCGTCTTCTCTATTCCGTCGGCGAACTTCGTCTCCGGCAGCCAGCCAAGCTCGGTATGTATCTTCGTCGGATCGATCGCGTAGCGCATATCGTGTCCTTTGCGGTCGGTAACGTATGTGATAAGGCTTTCCGGCTTGCCGAGCTTTTGGCAAATCAGCTTCACAATGTCGATATTCCGCATCTCATTGTGCCCGCCGACGTTGTAGATCTCGCCGACGCGCCCGTTATGTATGATAAGGTCTATCGCGCGGCAATGGTCCTCAACATAGAGCCAGTCGCGAACGTTCTCTCCCTTGCCGTACACCGGCAGAGGCTTGTCGTTCAGGCAGTTCCC
>CANRKP010000056.1 GCA_947631245.1 uncultured Clostridia bacterium | reverse complement strand
GGATCGTATCATTCCAGGAATATTTAATATATTCTCAATATATCGTCCATCGTCGTTATCCGCAGACTCCCGAAGGCGGACTACGGCTACTACGTCAGCGCGCACAATATTTATTCGTATCTGACCGTCTTCATCGGCATAGGACTTTCGAGCGCTGTTCTGCAGTATTGCAGCGAGCAGGTGAGTGATGTCAGGAAAAACTCGATACACAAATTCTCCCTCTCTGTTGGGAGCCTGTCAAATATCGCCGTTTCCGCAGTAATTCTCATTCTTTCGCTGATAAAGCGGGCGGCGGGAGACCATGAAACGGCGTTTTATCTGTCCCTTATGGCGGGGCTGCCGTTTGTCGTTTACCTCTACAATTATTTTCAGGTCATCCTTCGCGTGCGGCTGGAAAACCGCGCGTTTTCATACGCCAACATCGTTTATACCGCGGCATCCCTCGTCGGAAATATAGTCCTGACCGCGTTTTTCGGGATAATAGGTCTTATTGCCGCCATATATCTTGCGAACATCGCCGCCGTTTTGCTGTGCGTCGTCGTGCTAAAAAAAGAGGACTTTTTCTCCGGCATCAGAAACAACAGCCTGCCGCTCGAGCGCGCCGACAAGCGCGAGATAACGGGATACGCGCTTATGTGCGCCGTCACAAATTTCACGTCAACGATGCTCGTTCTGCTCGACGTGACTTGCCTTGATATGGTCCTCGCGGATTCAACAATACTTGCCGACTATAAGGTCGCCTCAACTATTCCGGCGGCGTGCAATTTTATTCCCGGGTGCCTCATAACGTTTTTCTATCCGAGACTTGTCGTCACGTTTTCGGTAAGCAAAAAGGACGGCAAACGCCTTGTCGGGCAGCTGACGAAGATGTATCTGCTCGTCAACGGGGCGGTGTTTATATGCCTGTGCGTTTTCTCGAAACTCATAATCTTCATCTTCGCCGGAGAGAAGTACATGAACGTCACGCCTATCTTCCTCATACTCAGCGTGAATTATCTCATATACTCGATACGAAGTCTTTTGGGCAATGTGATCGCCGCGATAAAAAAAGTCAGGATAAATCTTATTTTTTCGGTTGTTTCCGGCGTCGCCAACATAATATTGAATATAGTCCTCATAACGCGCTTCGGCTCGTCGGGGGCGGCAGCGGCAACGGTGCTTGTGACGATGCTCGTCTGCGCGCTGAGTTATTTCTATCTGAGAAGGTACTATAAAACAGCCGACGGCGAGAGCTGAGGATACGGCTTACCGAATAATTTCATCCGAATGCGTCGGCAGAGGGGACAAATCAACGCGGGGGAGTGAGCGATATGAAAAAAATAATGCTCGTCTTCGGCACGCGTCCCGAGGCGATAAAGATGTGTCCTCTTGTGGGAGAGCTGAGGTCGAGACCCGGTGTTGAGACTGTCGTGTGCGTCACGGGGCAGCACCGCCAAATGCTTGATCAGGTGCTTCACGCCTTCGGCGTCGTTCCCGATTTTGACCTCTCGGTCATGAAGGAGAATCAGACGCTTTTCGACCTTACGGTCAACATACTCGGCAGCATAAGGGGCGTGCTCGAGAATGTCCGCCCGGACGTCGTTCTTGTCCACGGCGATACGTCCACGGCGTTTGCAGCGGCGCTCGCGTGTTTTTATCTTAAAATCCCTGTAGGACATGTCGAGGCGGGGCTTCGGACATACGATATTTATTCTCCTTATCCGGAGGAGTTCAACCGTCAGGCGGTCGGCATCATAAGCAGGTACCATTTTGCGCCGACGGAGAATGCAAGGCGCAATCTGCTTAACGAAGGAAAGAGCCCCGAGGCGATATATGTGACCGGCAATACGGCGATAGACGCGCTTCGCACGACGGTGAGGGACGACTATTTTCATCCCGAACTCGAGTGGGCGAGGGGCAGCCGGCTCATACTCATAACGGCGCATAGGCGCGAGAACCTTGGCGAACCGATGAAAAATATGTTCCGCGCGATACGCCGCGTCATGGACGAGCAGCCCGACGTCAGGGCGATATATCCGATCCATATGAATCCCGCCGTGAGGAAAACGGCGAACGATATCCTCGGCGGCGACGGGCGCGTGCACATAATAGAGCCGCTCGACGTGCTCGATTTTCACAATTTTCTCGCGCGGAGCTATCTTGTCCTGACCGACAGCGGAGGAATACAGGAGGAGGCGCCGGGACTCGGCAAGCCCGTGCTCGTCATGCGCGACACGACCGAGCGCCCCGAGGGCATAGAGGCGGGAACGCTCAAGCTCGTAGGAACAAACGAGGAGACGATATACACTGAGTTCACGCGCCTTCTTAAAGACAGGTCGGCATATGACGCGATGAGACATGCGTCAAATCCTTACGGAGACGGCTTTGCGAGCCGACGTATAGCGGACATAATCACAAAAGAACGGGCGCCGTTTTGACGGCGTCCGTTTTTCGTATCCGTACTTCATTTGCAGAGGCACCCCTGATAAAGCCCATGCGCCTCAAGATAACTATCGAGTGATGATATGACGCGGGTTTTGTACGCATTCCACGAAGGGGCTGCGAGGAGCGCGCGCGGGCAGTCGCCGGTGACGCGGTGGAGCACTATGTCGGGGCGGAGCCTGCATATCGCGAACGACGCAAGCGAGACGTATTCCTCGAGCGAGAGAGGTTCATACCCGCCGCTCTCGTACAGCTCGCAGAGGCGCGTTTGCTTCATGACGTAAAGCGAATGTATCTTTACGCCCGAGACAGGGAGCGAGTTTATGAGCCGAACGGTCTCGGCAAGCTCGCGCTCGCCCTCGCGGGAGCGCACGCCGTTCGGCAGACCGATAATTATGTGGGCTATGACCTCGATGCCGCGCGAACGGAGCAGGTCAACGGCGTTGCCGAAGCGCGCGGTGTCGTAACCGCGGTTGATAAAGCGCGCGGTCTTGTCAGAGGCGCTTTGCAGCCCGAGCTCGCACCACACGTCACGCCCTTGAAGAAATTCCGCGAGCACGTCGGCGCGTTCCCGGTCGACGCAGTCGGGACGCGTTCCGACGGAGAGCACGCGGATGCGAGGGTCGACGAGCGCCTCCGAATATCTCCCGCGCAGAACGCCCGGGTCTTCGTATGTGTTCGTGAAATTCTGAAAATATGCGATATATCCGCCGAATTTTGACGCGGCGGGGGAGGCGAGGTATGAGCGGACCTGATTTTCTATCGTCGACGGTGTTATGTGCTCGCCGGAGCCGCGCTCGCCGCAGAAGATGCAGCCGCCCGTGCCGCATGTCCCGTCTCTGTTCGGGCATGTAAATCCGCCGTCGATGCAGATCTTCCCGAGCCTTGAGCCGTACCGCCGCCGCAGCTCGGAGGAGAGGGTGTTGTATCTTTTTTCCATTTTCCGCCTCCTGCCGTGAGATTTTTCAGCCGTGCCGACAGTAAAAATATATCACAAGCGCGCCCGAATGTAAATAATAACGTGGAAAAACGTTTTCGAAGGATAAAGGCGCAGTATCCTGCATCCGCCCGCCGCCCGAAGCCTGCCCGCCGCCCGCATTCGGGACAAAATGCCGGCAGGGGCATATCCCTCCGGCGGGGAATAATGAAGGAATGAATATCTTCCGACGGCAAACGGCTCAAAACGCGCCCGGAAAAGAGGCCGCGGGACTTTTTCGCGCTTTTCGCGCAGGAAATTCTTTTTTGTAATAAAAACGGTTTTTTTGCGTGCGGGCACTTGAAATTTTCGCTCAGTTGTGATAATATGAGTTGATATCGAAAACAATACTTTTCCCTTATTAAGGAGGATATTAAAGAATGGCACTCACACCGAAGGAAATCGAGGCGAAGACCGAAGAGCTGAAGGCCTTCATTGCCGAGCATAAGGACGTCGACGGACCCCTGATGCCCATCATGCAGAAGGCGCAGGAGCTGTTCGGCTACCTTTCTCTCGACACCCAGGAGCTTATCGCCGATTCTCTCGGCATCCCCGTTACCGACGTTTACGGCGTTGCCACGTTCTACGCTCAGTTTTCGCTCACCCCCAAGGGAGACAATGTAATAAGCGTCTGCACGGGAACCGCATGCTACGTCAAGGGCGCGCAGTCGGTGCTCGACAAGGTCATTGAGATTCTCGGCATCGGCGTCGGTCAGACGTCGGCGGACGGGAAGTTCTCGATACAGGATACGCGCTGCCTCGGCTGCTGCGGTCTTGCTCCCGTCATGACCGTCAACGGCGACGTTTACGGCCGCCTCACGCCCGCGGACATCAAGGGCATCCTTGAAAAGTATCAGGCACAGTAAAGCTGCCTGTCCCGACGTTCCGCATGGAAGTTTCGCTGCATATACTCGACATTGCCGAAAACGCCATTCTCTCCGGCTGCCGCCTGATTGAGATAGAACTCGAGGAGACACCGCTCGAATACCGCGTCACCGTCAGAGACGACGGGGAGGGTATGACGGAGGAGGAGCTTTCGATGTGCCTTGTCGAAGGGTATACGACTAAGGAGAACGGGATGGGTCTCGGCCTGCCGAGATTCCGCCGTGCGGCGGAGAGCTGCGGCGGCACCTTCTCGATCTCGAGCACGCCCGGCAGGGGAACAAAGGTCAGAGCGACCTTCCCAAAGGTCGGCGACGTTGTGCTCGGCGACATCACGGGCGCCGTATGCGCCGTGATATCCGGCATAGGAGACGGAGACATCGTGTTCACTCACGATATCGAATGCGGCGGGAACACTTACCGCGTCGGCCTTGATACGAGGGCGGAGCGGCGCGTGCTCGGCACGCTCGAGCTGTCGACGCCGGAGGTCATACTTTTCATAAAGGAATATCTGTCGGGACAGTACAAAACCAAACCAATATTTTCGGAGGAAAAATGATATGAAATCACTCGAAGAGCTTGCCCGCATCCGCGAGGATATGAAGGACAAGATCGCCCTGCGCCTCGGCGCGAACGGTATCCGCATCGTCGTCGGAATGGGGACGTGCGGCATCGAACACGGCGCGAGAGAGGTCCTCGGCGCGCTTGTTGAGGCTGTCGCAAAAGAAGGACTTTCCGACCGCGCGACCGTAATGCAGTCCGGTACTGTCGGCGACGCAGAAACTGCTCCCGTCGTCGTCGTGACCGAGGAGGGCAAGGAAACGGTCACATACGCGCACGTCACGCCCGACGCCGCGCGCCGCATCGTAAAAGAGCACATCGGGGGCGGAGTTCCCGTCGCGGAATACATAGTCAAGTAATAATTCGGAGGATAGAAAAATGTATCGTGCACACGTTCTTATTTGCGCGGGTACCGGTTGTACCTCTTCCGGAAGCGCGCATGTAAGGGAAGCGCTCGTAAAAGAGCTTGAGGCAAAGGGGCTTACCGACGAGGTCAAGGTAGTCATGACAGGCTGCTTCGGTCTCTGCGCGCTCGGTCCCATCATGATAGTTTATCCCGAGGGCTCGTTCTATTCGAGAGTGACCCCCGAGGAGATTCCCGAGATAGTCGAGGAGCACCTTTTAAAGGGACGCCCCGTCGAAAGACTTATCTACAACGACCCGGTCGCCGGTTCGACCGAGCCCGCAAACTCGCTCAACGACACGGCGTTCTACCGTTCGCAGCGCCGTGTGGCGCTCCGCAACTGCGGCGTCATCGACCCGGAAAACATCGACGAGTACATAGCGAGACGCGGATATGAAGCGCTCGGCAAGTGCCTCACCGAGAAGACCCCGCAGGAGGTCATAGACATCGTTCTCGCCTCCGGACTTCGCGGACGCGGCGGCGCCGGCTTCCCGACGGGCAGAAAGTGGCAGTTCGCTACAGCTCCGGCTCCGAAGAAGTACGTCGTCTGCAACGCCGACGAGGGCGACCCCGGCGCGTTCATGGACCGTTCCGTCCTCGAGGGCGACCCGCACGCCGTGCTTGAGGCAATGGCGATCGCAGGCTACGCCATCGGCGCCGACGAGGGTTACATCTACGTCAGAGCCGAATATCCGATAGCGGTCAAGCGTCTCAGCATCGCAATAAAGCAGGCGCGCGAGTACGGCATGCTCGGCAAGGACATTTTCGGCACGGGATTTAACTTTGATATCCAGCTCCGTCTCGGTGCAGGCGCATTCGTCTGCGGCGAGGAAACGGCGCTTCTGACCTCCATCGAGGGCAACCGCGGCGAGCCGCGTCCGCGTCCGCCGTTCCCGGCGGTCAAGGGTCTGTTCGGCAAGCCGACCGTCATCAACAACGTTGAGACATACGCGAACGTCGCTCAGATAATCCTCAACGGACCGGAATGGTTCGCGTCGATGGGCACCGAAAAGTCGAAGGGCACGAAGGTCTTCGCGCTCGGCGGCAAGATCAACCACACGGGTCTCGTCGAGATACCGATGGGCACGCCGCTCCGCACGATCATAGAAGAGATCGGCGGCGGCATCCCGAACGGCAAGAAGTTCAAGGCGGCGCAGACCGGCGGTCCTTCCGGCGGCTGCATCCCCGCATCTTTGATAGACACTCCCGTCGATTACGACAACCTCATCGCCATCGGCTCCATGATGGGCTCCGGCGGACTTATCGTCATGGACGAGGACAACTGCATGGTGGACATCGCGAAGTTCTTCCTCGAATTCACGGTCTCCGAATCCTGCGGCAAATGCGTGCCGTGCCGCATCGGCACGCGCAGGATGCTCGACATCCTCACCCGCATCACGGAGGGCAAGGGCGAAGAGGGCGACATCGAGAAGCTCATCGAGCTCGGCAACGAGATAAAGGCGACGGCGCTCTGCGGCCTCGGTCAGACGGCTCCGAACCCCGTTCTCTCGACGATACGCTACTTCCGCGACGAGTACGAAGCTCACATCAAGGAGAAGAGATGCCCCGCAGGCGCCTGCAAGGCGCTCGCCAAGATAACGATAGATCCCGAGAAGTGCAAAGGCTGCTCGCTCTGCTCGAAGAAGTGCCCTGTCGGCGCTATCTCCGGCGAGATAAAGAAGCCGTTCGTTATCGACCAGTCGAAGTGCATCAAGTGCGGTGTCTGCCTCGCAACGTGCAAGTTCGGCGCTATTTCCAAAAAGTAAGGGAGGTAATAAAGTGAACAACGTAACACTTACCATAGACGGGATACAAGTTACCGTCCCCGCAGATTATACGATACTTGAGGCCGCAAGAGCCGCAAACATCAACATCCCGACGCTGTGCTACCTTAAGGATGTCCAGCAGATAGGCGCGTGCCGCATGTGCCTCGTTGAGGTCGTCGGCGGCAGAGCCCTCCAGGCGGCGTGCGTTTCTCCCGTTTCCGACGGAATGGTCGTAAACACGAACACGGCTAAGATCCGCCAGTCGAGAAAGACGATACTCGAGCTTTTGCTCTCGAACCACAACCGCGAGTGCACGTCCTGCGTCCGCTCCGCGAACTGCGAGCTCCAGGCTCTCTGCAACGAATACGGCGTCAAGGATTACCCCTACGACGGCGAGCGTTCCGAGACGACGCTTGACGAGCTCTCCCCCTCGATAGTCAGAGACAATTCGAAGTGCATCTCCTGCCGCCGCTGTATCGCGACGTGCACGAAGGTGCAGAACATAGGCGCCATCGGCGTTTCAAAGCGCGGCATCAACACAACGGTCGGCTCCATATTCGGCCGCTCGCTTGTCGATTCTCCGTGCGTCAACTGCGGTCAGTGCATCCTCGCGTGCCCGGTCGGCGCGCTCCATGAGAAGGAGAGCATCACGGACGTTTGGACGGCTCTGCACGATCCGGAAAAGTACGTCGTCGTTCAGCCGGCTCCCGCCGTCAGAGTTACGATCGGCGAAGAATTCGGTCTTCCGATGGGCACAGTCGCGACCGGCAAGCTCGCGACGGCGCTTCACCGCATGGGCTTTGACAAGGTGTTCGACACCGACTTCGGCGCCGACCTCACGATAATGGAGGAGGGCACCGAGCTCATCTCCCGCCTCTCCGAGGGCGGCACGCTCCCGATGATAACGTCCTGCTCGCCCGGCTGGGTCAAGTTCTGCGAGACGTTCTATCCCGAGTTCATCCCGAACCTCTCTTCCTGCAAGTCGCCGCACGAGATGACGGGCGCTGTCATCAAGACGTACTTTGCCGAGAAGGAAGGCATCGACCCGAAGAAGATATACGTCGTTTCCGTAATGCCTTGCACGGCGAAGAAGTTCGAGGCGAAGCGCCCCGAGCTCGGTCACGACGGAATGGCTGATGTCGACGCGGTCCTCACCGTCCGCGAGCTCGCGAGAATGATAAAGTCCGCGGGCATCGACTTCAAGCGTCTGCCTGACGGCGACTTTGACAAGCTTTGCGGCGAATCCACCGGCGCCGGCGTCATTTTCGGCGCGACGGGCGGCGTTATGGAGGCGGCTCTCCGCACCGTATACGAAAAGGTGACGGGAAAGACGCTCGAAAACGTCGACTTCCACGAGGTCAGAGGCACCGAGGGCATCAAGGAAGCGGAGATAGACCTCGGCGGCAAGAAAATTACGGTCGCCGTCGCTCACGGCACGGGCAACGCGTCAAAGCTGCTTGACTCTATAAAGAGCGGCGAGAAGAACTACACGTTCATAGAGGTCATGGGCTGCCCCGGCGGCTGCGTGACGGGCGGCGGCACGCCTATCGTCACCTCGAAGGATCTCCAGTACGTCGATCCCAAGACCGAGCGTGCAAAGGGAATTTACGCCGAGGACGCAGGCAAACCGAAGAGAAAGTCTCATGAGAACGCAGAGATAAAGGCGCTCTATGACGAGTACCTCGGCGAGCCCGGCAGCCACAAGGCTCACGAGCTGCTCCACACGCACTATGTGAAGCGCGAGAAGTACGCGAGATAAGGGTGTATGTGATATTTACGAGGGGGAACCTTTTCAAAGGTTCCCCCTCGCGCTCCCTCTCGAAACTTTTTATTGACTTGTTTTCTTACGGAAGCGTTTGTATGAGCGTCGTTTTTTCGCATTCAGCAGCAGCTCGGTGCTCGGCTCCGCCTCCGTGTTTTTAGAGATGGGTCATCATAAAAAAGGCTTCTCCCGCGTTCATTTTTAAGTCTTTTCTTCGGGTGGTGTATATGAAAAAAATCACGCTATTTATTTTGGTTTTCTCCACGACGGCGGCGCTCGCGTTTTTGTCATGTGCGCGCGAACTGACGGGAAAGGAAGACATAATTGCGCTGTACCGCGATAATATTGATGTTTTCGCGGACGCATCGTCAGGCGGGAACTTTTCCGCCGTCGAACGTCTGCGCGGGGTCGAATCAGTTTATATAAGTGACGACGGTGCCGTCGAGATCATGTGCGGCGGGAACAAAATCGGTCCCGGCACACATTATTACGGCATTTTCTATGACGCGGATCTTGACGCCGCCGACCTGACGGACGCAGACGCATATGAAGAAAGCGGCGACGGATATGTTTTCAGAGAGCGGGACGGCGACAACGTCCGCTATATCGAACCGCTCGGAGACGGGTACTTTTATTTTGAGGAACACTATTGACGCGGGCGTAACCGAGCGTAGGACGCTAAAAGATCAAAGCACAGGCTTGCGCCGATCATGGCAAACAAGACGCGTCCGGCGATGCCGGACGCGTCTTGTTTTATTTGAGCGTTCACTCTACCATGTCGTAAACGGAGGAGAGGATAGAGGCGACCTCGGCGCGCGTGATGCTTGCCGAAGGCGAGAACGAGCCGTCCGCGCCGCCGTTCATTATCCCGAGCTGCCTCATTGCGAGAACGGCTTCAGCCGCCCACGCGGGGATCGAGTCGTTGTCCGCGAACACGGGGACGGAGGGGTCGACCTTGACGCCGATGACGTTCTGAAGGATTACGGCGACCTCCGCGCGCGTCACGACCGCGTCGGGGGAGAAGCGGAGACTGCCGTCATCCCCTGCGGCGCCGGAGACAAATCCGAGCTTCTTCGCCGCGCGGATATAGTTGCGCGCCTCGGGCGAAAACTCGCCGTCGTCCGCAAACGCCGCCTCGCTTATCTCGGGGATATCGCGGAGCCCTATCGTCTTCATCAGCATCGTGACGAATTCCTCGCGCGTGACGCCGCGGTCGGGATAGAAGAGCGCTTTGCCGTCGACGTATTTGCCGCTCATTACTCCGGCGTCAGTCATCTTGACGGCGGCGCTGTACGCCTCCTGTCCGGCAAGGTCGCTGTATTCGACGCCGGATTTGTTCTTGTTGATGCGGACGCTGACGGCTATCTCCTCAGACCAGTTGCCGTACTCGTCACGGGCGCGGAGCGAGAAGCGGTCGGAGCCGCTCTTTCCCTCAGACGGGGTGTAGGTGAACTCCCCGGGCGCGTCCTTGCTGACGGACACGGACCCCTTTTTCGGCTGATCCGTCACAATGAGCTCAAAGCTGCCGTCCTCGGGATCGCGGACTGTGACGCTGCCGTAGACGACGGCGCCCTTCATCGTCTCGATATAGAGCTTCGTCGCCTCATCCGATACGGTCGGCGCGAGGTTGACGGACTCGATAACGCGGACGAAGCATTCCGTCGCGTAGCTGTCGTTCGCCGTGACGTAGAAGGAAGCCTCCGCCGTCGGCGTTGCGGGATGGAACGAGAGCTTGCCGAGGCTGCGTCGCGATATCTTTTGGTTCACGACGACTGGCTTGCCGTCAAGGAGCAGGGTCCCGCTCGAGGCGTCGGGCAGCGTGAGCACGGTCACCTTTTTCACGGGGAGTCCGAGCGTGAAGTCGAAGTCCTCTGCGGAGAAGGCGGCGTCGCCCGAGCCCATTCCGGTCACGGTCACGCTGACGTCGCGTGAAATAACGCCGAGCGCAGGGGAAACGACTGCGCTCTCGGCGCTCGCCGCAACGGCAAATGCCGAGGCGAGCAGGAGAATTGAAATTGCGAATGCCGAAAACTTCAGTGATGTTTTTGCGGTTTTCATTTTTTACCTCCGAGTCTTGGGTTTTCACTTGAAATTATCTCACGGGGAGGCAAAATTATACGCCTTCGCCGAATTTTTTGCCGACTTAATCTTGCATAATGCGACGCGTCGGTGTATAATGATATAAACTATCGGCTCTGCCATGTCAGGAGGAGTAAATGCTCGATATAAAGATAACGAGGGCGCAGACGCTCAAGGAAAAGCCGGAGGACAGCAAGCTCGGCTTCGGGAAATATTTTACGGACCACATGTTCATGATGGACTATACGGAGGGGCAGGGCTGGCATGACGCGCGCATCGTTCCGTATGCGCCGATCAGCCTCGAGCCGTCCGCGATGGTTTTCCACTACGCGCAGGAGATGTTCGAGGGCTTGAAGGCGTACCGCACAAAGGACGGTTCGATACAGCTTTTCCGCCCGGCCCTGGCACAGCGCAATGCGCACGCCGGGCAGGCATACCCGCGCCGCCGCATAAT
>CANRKP010000055.1 GCA_947631245.1 uncultured Clostridia bacterium | reverse complement strand
CGGTCGACGGAGCCGACCGCTCACGAGATACGCATTATGCCATGATGGGGTGTTTACACAAAATTTGGGATAGAGCCTCATAAAACACGTCGGAGCAGGACGCCGAAATCGAGCTGACGCTGCTGTTTGAGGACAGGGAGCCTATGCGCGGCTTCCGCGCCGTCTGCGGCGCCGAGCGGACGCATCACATCCGCCTTGACAAAATACGCGGCAAAGACGGAGAGGGCATCCCTTACGACACGCCCTACGCGATACTCCTCGAGTCAAGCGAGCCCGTCGTCGTCCAGTACTCGCGCCTCGACGCAAGCCGTGCCGAGCTCGCCCTCATGACGACGATCGCATGGACGCCGGAGGCGTGAGGGGCTTTAAATGGCGGGGAGGGAGAACTTTTGGACAAAAGTTCTCCCTCCCCGCGCCCCTCCCTTTCAAAACCAAATAAAAAGTAATTAAAAGTTTTGAAGAGAGGGTCCGGGGAGGTCAGAAAATGCCGTCGCGCGGCATTTTCGTGTTTTTTCGCGAAGAGAAAAACTTACTTTCTGAAAAAGTCCCTCCCCCGAAAAACCACCCCTTGACACAGGGCACAGGCGGTGATATAATCATAGCGAAAACAGGGGCGCTGCCGCAAGGCGGCTGAGACGGCGGATACAGCTTCGCCGGACCCGTGAACCTGATTTGGGCAATGCCAACGTAGGGAGTTTTTCTTCTTTGTTGACGGGGCGTCCGGTCGGGGACATTTGCCCCGTTTATTTTTTTCTTTGAAAGGAGGGAGCGCGGACGACGGGAGGCGAGAGCCGCTCGTTGTTTCCGAAAACGGCAGGCGGAGGGGGAGCGCCCTGCGCCAAAGACTACAGCGATGGGAAGCCGTGTTCCGGCGTGAGAGGAGGCCAGGAAGCCTCGACCGAACTTTTTCATTACAGGGGGAAAGTGACGCTGTGTGTGCCGTTTCCCTTACGATCAAAGGAGAAATTCTCAAAATGACAAAAAACGAAGAAACAAAGAAAACCCGTTCCGTCAACGTGAAAAAGCTCACGACAGCGGCGATTCTGACGGCTGCCGCCGTTGCTTTAAGTTGGCTCTCGTTCCCTGTCGGGGCGAGCAAATGCTCTCCCGTTCAGCACATGGTCAACGTGTTCTGCGCCGTGCTGCTCGGCCCCGGATACGGCGTTGCCTCCGCGTTTATCGCAAGCCTTCTCCGCAACCTGCTGGCGCTCGGAACGCCGATGGCGTTTCCCGGCTCAATGATCGGGGCGCTTCTGTCGGGGCTTCTATACCGCGTCACGAAAAAGCCGTGGCCTGCGCTGTGTCTTGCGATCGCAGGCGAGGTGTTCGGTACGGCCGTCCTCGGCGGACTGTGCGCGTATCCGGTGGCGATTTTCCTCATGAGGAAGAGCGCGGGCGAAACGGCGTTTTACGCCTACATAATCCCGTTCCTCATCTCCACCGCGGGCGGCTCCGCGATCTCGGGCGTCATCATCGCGGCGCTCCAGCGCGCGGGCGTGCTCGCGAAAGTGAAAAAGTCGCTCGAATGAGTTTTATAAAAGAAAGGAATGGGGAAAGGGCTTACGCACCTTTCCCCATCTTGATTTAAAGATGAAATTTGATTTGGTCTCCCGCGTGCGGGAGCATAGACCGATAGTTCACTGCATCTCGAACTACGTCACCTCAAACGACTGCGCCAACATACTGCTCGCCTGCGGCGCGTCTCCGATAATGTCAGACGAGCCAGACGAGGCGGAGGACGTCGTATCGTTCGCGTCCGCCGTCTGCCTCAATCTCGGCACGCCGAACGAAAGAAAATATGAGACGATGAGGAGGGCGGGGCGCGCGGCAAACGCGCGCGGAGTACCCGTCATACTCGACCCCGTAGGCGCGGGCTCGTCGAAGCACAGGACGGAGATGGCGAGAGAGCTTTTAGACTGCGTAAAATTTTCCGTCATAAGGGGCAACGCGTCTGAAATACGGGCGCTTTACGGCATCGCGGGCGCGACGGGCGGCGTTGACGCCGCCGCGGGAGAGGGCGACGCCGCGGATGTGAAAGAAATCGCAAAAAAGCTCGCCGAAAAGACTTGCGCCGTTGTTTCCGCCTCCGGCGTGACGGACATCGTGACGGACGGCGCGCGCGTATATATGATACACAACGGGCATCCTATGATGAGCGCGGTCACGGGAACGGGCTGCCAGCTTTCGGTGCTCACCGCCGCGTTTGCGGCAGTCTGCGGCAACGATTTTCTCTCAGCGGCGGCGACGGCGGCGGCGGAAATGGGGCTCGCGGGCGAGACGGCGCACAAAATGCTCCGACAGGGAGAGGGGAGCGGGACGTACCGCGCCCGCATAATCGACGCGATATACGGCATGACGGGCGATGTGCTCGAAAAAGGTGCGAGATATGAAATTTGAAAGAAAACATCTTCTGCTCTACGCGGTGACCGACCGCGCGCGGCTCGGCGGGCGCACGCTCGCGCATGAAACAGAGGCGGCGATAAGAGGCGGGGCGACGATGGTGCAGCTCCGCGAGAAAAGCATGGGAGAGGAAGAATTTCTCGACGAGGCAAAGGAGCTCGTGAAGCTCTGCCACAGCCTCGGCACGCCGGTGATAATAAACGACAGCGTCCGCGTCGCGATGGCATCGGGGGCCGACGGCGTCCACGTCGGGCAGAGCGACGGCGACCCGACGGAGATTAGAAAGATCGCGGGCGAGGACTTTATCATAGGCGTCACGGCGCGCACGGTCGGCGAGGCCGTCGCCGCCGAGAGGGCGGGCGCCGATTACATCGGCGTCGGCGCAGTTTTTCCGACCTCGACCAAAACGGACACGCGGCGGCTCACGAAAGCTGAGCTTTCGGCGATAACGGGCGCGGTGAGGATACCGGCGGTCGCGATAGGAGGCATCACGGAGAACAATATCGATGAGTTGTCCGGCACGGGTATCGCGGGCGTCGCCGTAGTCTCGGCGATATTCGCGGCGGACGACGCGGAGGCTGCCGCGAGGCGGCTTTTGACAAAAGCGGAGGCAATAGTGAAATGATAAAGGCGGCGATATTTGACATAGACGGCACGCTCCTTGACACGATGAGAATATGGCACGACGTCAGCAAAAGAGTCCTTTTAAAGCGGGGGATAACGGCGCCGCAGTCGCTCGTCGACGAGGTATTTACGATGACGCTTTCCGAGGGGTGCCGCCACATAAAGGAGACGTATTCGCTCCCCGATTCCGTTGAGGATATGGAAGAGGCGGTGCTTTCGGAAATAAGGGAATTTTACCGCTGCGAGGCGGACGTGAAGCCCGGCGCGCGGGAGCTTCTCTTCCATCTTCACGAAAACGGCGTCAGGATGGCGGTCCTGACATCCGGTGAGCGCGAGACGCACGAGGCGACGCTTGAGAGGCTCGGCATACTGAAATATTTCGAGCCGGGGCTCCTTTATTTCTGCTCGGAACTCGGTATGACGAAGCGGGAGACGGGGACGTTTATGCGCGTCGCGGAGGCGCTCGGTGCGCGTCCCTATGAGATATGCGTGTTTGAGGACTCGCTCTACGCGATAAGAACGGCCAAGAGCGCGGGCTTTCACGTTATCGGCATTGCCGACGACGATCAGGAAAAGGAGCGCGCCGAGATAATTTCGCTCGCCGACGGGTTCGTATACGCCCCCGGTGACGCGATAAAGATAGCGGACGAAATAAAGTGAGGAAAATGAAGCAGATGAGGACGGCGCTTACGATAGCGGGCAGCGACAGCTCGGGCGGCGCGGGCATACAGGCGGACATCAAGACGATGCAGGCGAACGGCGTTTACGCGATGAGCGCCGTCACGGCGCTGACGGCGCAGAACACCTTGGGGGTCAGGGGAATATACGGCGTCACCCCGGAGTTTCTGCGGCAGCAGCTCGACGCCGTATTCACCGACATCCGCCCCGACGCCGTAAAAATAGGCATGGTTTCAGACGCGTCTTTGATAGAAGCGATCGCCGACGCGATCGAATATTACGGGGCGGAAAAAATCGTCGTCGACCCGGTTATGGTGTCGACGAGCGGCTCCCGCCTCATAGAGGAAGACGCGGTAAAGACGCTCGAGGGGCGGCTTTTCCCTCTCGCGGACATAATAACGCCGAACATTCCCGAGGCGGAGATACTGTCCGAAATGACGATATCGTCGCCGCACGAAATGGAGGCGGCGGCACGGAAGATAAGCGGGAGGTGCGGCGCCGCCGTCCTTTGCAAGGGAGGGCACGGCATAAAGGACGCCGACGACCTTTTATATGACGGCGGCGTTTACACATGGTTTTGCGGGGCGCGCGTCGAAAACCCGAACACGCACGGCACGGGCTGCACGCTCTCAAGCGCGATAGCGTCGAACCTCGCAAAGGGCATGAGCCTTCAGGGCTCGGTCAGGCGCGCGAAGGAATACGTCACGGGGGCTCTGTCCTCGATGCTGGACCTCGGGCGGGGCAGCGGACCGCTCGACCACGGATTTGACATTGACAGCCGGTTTTTGTCTTCGGCTGAATGAATAAAAGGGGGATATAGGATATGGCAGAGAGAAATTACACGACACAGATGGACGCCGCAAGGCGCGGCATCGTGACGCCGGAGATGGCGGCGGTGGCGAAGAAGGAATACAGGACCGAGGAGGAGATAAGGGACCTCGTCGCGCGCGGTCAGGTAGCGATCTGCGCGAACAAAAAGCACACCTGCATCGAGCCCTCGGGCGTCGGCTCCATGCTGAGGACGAAGATAAACGTCAACCTCGGCGTCTCCCGCGACTGCAAGGACTACGACGTCGAGATGCAGAAGGTCATGGCGGCGGTCGAGATGGGGGCTGACGCGATAATGGACCTCTCCTCTCACGGGAACACGCAGCCGTTCAGAAGAAAGCTCACGTCCGAATGCCCTGCGATGATAGGGACGGTGCCGGTTTACGACAGCGTAATACATTATCAGCGGGACTTGGCGACGCTGACGGCGAAGGACTTTATCGACGTTGTGAGGCTCCACGCCGAGGACGGCGTCGACTTCGTGACGCTGCACTGCGGAATAACGAGAAAGACGATAGAGCAGATAAAGAAGCACAAGAGAAAGATGAATATCGTGTCGCGCGGCGGCTCGCTCGTCTTCGCGTGGATGACGATGACGGGGGAGGAGAACCCGTTCTACGAATATTTTGACGAGATACTCGACATCTGCCGCGAGTACGACGTGACGATATCGCTTGGCGACGCGTGCCGCCCCGGCTGCCTTGCGGACGCGAGCGACGTATGTCAGATAGAGGAGCTCGTAAGGCTCGGCGAGCTGACGAAGCGCGCGTGGGAGAAGGACGTTCAGGTCATGATAGAGGGACCCGGGCACATGCCTCTCGACCAGATAGAGGCGAATATGAAACTGCAGTCGACGATATGTATGGGCGCGCCGTTCTATGTCTTGGGACCGCTCGTGACAGACATTGCGCCGGGATACGACCACATCACCTCGGCAATAGGCGGCGCCGTCGCCGCCGCGAGCGGAGCCGCTTTCCTCTGCTACGTCACCCCGGCGGAGCATCTTGCGCTACCGAACGTGGACGACGTCAAGGCGGGCATCATCGCCTCGAAAATCGCGGCGCACGCCGCGGATATCGCAAAGCATATCCCGCACGCCCGCGACATCGACGACAAAATGGCGGACGCAAGGCAGAAGCTAGATTGGGACGCGCAGTGGGACTGCGCGCTCGACCCCGAGACGGCAAAAAAGATCCGTGACGACAGGCATCCCGAGCACGAGGACACATGCTCTATGTGCGGCAAATTCTGCGCCGTCAGGAGCATGAATAAGGCGCTCGCGGGCGAGTATATAGACATATTATGAGCCGCTGCGTCATAATCGGCGGCGCGCCGACGGACACTTCATCCGTCGGCGCGCTGCGGGATTATCTGAGGGAGGACGACTTCGTCATTGCCTGCGACGGGGGACTGTATCTTTCGGAAAGGCTCGGCGTCACGCCCTCTCTCATCGTCGGTGATTTCGACTCGCACGAAAGACCCGTGACCGACATTGAGACGATAGCTCTGCCGTGCGAAAAGGACGATACCGACACGGTTTACGCGGTGCGCGAGGCGGTGAGGCGCGGATTTTGCGATTTTCTCCTGCTCGGAGCCTCGGGCGGCAGGCTCGACCACACGCTCGGCAATATATCAATACTTTTTTGGCTCGCAGAGCGCGGGATGAGAGGCACGATAGTGGACGAGACCTCAGAATACGAGGCGGTAACGCCTGACGCGCCGGCAAAAGTCGGGGAAGGGTACCGCTGGTTCTCGCTGCTCGCGATGGGAGGCGACGCCGCGGGCGTCACGATAGACGGGGCGAAATACCCACTTTCGGACGCGGAGATAAAGTTCGAGTATCAGTACGGAATAAGCAACGAGACACTGCCGGGGAAAACGGCAGAAATCACGGTAAAAAAAGGCACCCTCCTGCTCTGCCGCGTGCGGAGCGAATGATGAATAAAGGCGGCGCGACCCGCGGCGGCGCTCGCTGAAAAACAAAAGGAGATTTCCGAATATGAATAAAAACAGAGTACCGATCATTGTTGCAATAGTAGTTGTTGTTTTTTTGGCAGGGCTTATGTTATTTTTTAACGGGATAAATATCGGAATATCCGGAGTTTTTTCGTTTACAACGAAATATTATGAGACGCCTCAAGAAGCATACGAACACTTTGAATCGCAGCCTCTTAAAATATCCGAAGACGTGGCATTTATCCAAATCGACGATCATAACGGAATGTTCATCGGCGCGGGAGAGGATAACAGAGAGGAAAGCTATGTTTTTGTAAGTATGCAGACAAAAGACAAGAAATATTTCTGCTCCGGATTTTGTTCGGTTGTGGATTATTCTACCGATTCGGAAAGCTCTTCGCTCGGTGGCAACAATGTCTTTTTGTATAACGGTTGGGGACGTTGCGTTGGTCAATACGAATACATAATTATATATGACGAAAACGAACTGGATGAGTTGGATGAAAGCTACAAAACACAGTACGTCTCATCAGGGCATGACAAAGGATTTTATTTTGCGTTTAAAATCATATAGAGATTAAAAACTGATCAGTGCCCCTCATATATCCGCAATGAATACGGTGCAGCCTCATTTTCAGAGGCTGCACCGTAAATGCTTTTGTATGGAAAGTAAGAGGCACCGTGCTTATTCTTCCGGTATCTCGTGGACGTGGCAGACGTTTTCTTCGGCCTCGGGGACCTCAAAATCAATCTCGCGTCCGATCTTCTTATAGTAATCGGCGAGAGCCGCCCTGACGGCTTCCTCGGCGAGAACGGAGCAGTGTATCTTTATCGCCGGAAGTCCGCCGAGCGCCTCGACGACTGCCTTGTTCGTCAGCTCGAGCGCCTCCTTGACAGTGTGCCCCTTGATGAGCTCGGTCGCCATCGACGACGTCGCGATAGCCGCGCCGCAGCCGAACGTCTTGAACTTGGCGTCAACGATGACGTCGTTTTCTATTTTGAGAAACATCTGCATGATGTCGCCGCAGGTGGCGTTGCCTACCGTGCCGACGCCGTCCGCATTCTCTATCTCGCCCACGTTCCTCGGATGGGCGAAGTGATCCATTACTTTTTCGCTGTACTGCATTTATAAACCTGCCTTTCTTGCTTTGACCTTTATATGCTGCTTTGCTTATTTGCCCTCGCCCGGGTATATGGGGCTCATCGCGCGGAGCCGTGCGACGATGCCGGGCAGCTTTTCTATGATATAATCGACGTCCTCGTCCGTGTTTAGATGCGAGAGCGACACTCTCATCGAGCCGTGCGCCTTTTCGGCGGGGAGCCCTATCGAGAGCAGAACGTGAGACGGCTCGAGCGAGTTCGACGAGCAGGCGGAGCCTGTCGAGATGCATATGCCTGCCATGTCGAGGAGCAGAAGCAGGCTCTCGCCCTCGATATACTCAAAGCTGATGTTGAGATTTCCCGGTAGACGGCGCACGGGGTCGCCGTTATATATCGTGTGCGGGATATTTTTGAGAATATAGTCCGCGAGCCTGTCGCGCATTTTGCGGATGCGCTCCGTGTCGGGCAGGCGGGAGACGGCGAGCTCGAGCGCCGTCGCAAGACCCACGATGCCGGCGACGTTCTCGGTGCCTGAGCGCATCATGCGCTCCTGACCGCCGCCGTCTATATACTTATCTATCTTGAGGCCGCGCCGCATATAGAGCGCGCCCGTCCCCTTGGGGGCGTTGAATTTGTGCCCGGAGAGGGAGAGCATGTCGACGCCGAGCTCGCGGACGTTGACGGGAACGGAGCCCATTGCCTGAACGGCATCCGTGAACATGAGCGCGCCCTTCTCGTGGGCGAGCTTCGTCAGCTCCTCTATCGGCTGAAGCGTGCCTATCTCGTTGTTGGCGAACATGACAGCGACGATAGCGGTATCGTCGTCGAGCTCTGCCTTGAATTTTTCCATGTCGAGTATGCCGTTTTTGTCGACGGCGACATAGCTGACGCGGAAGCCCTCGCGCTCGAGCGCCTCGCAGGAGCGGAGCACGGCGGGGTGCTCTATCGTCGAGGTGATGACGTGGGTACGCCCCTGCTTTTTACGCATGTAGCGCGCGCCGCCTTTGACCGCCCAGTTGTCGGCCTCGGTCCCACCCGAGGTGAAATATATCTCGTTCGGCTGTGCTCCGAGCAGGGTCGCCACCTTCTCGCGCGCCTCGTCAAGCCCGCGGCGCGCCTCGCGCCCCTTTGAGTACATGCTCGACGGGTTGCCCCAATATTCCGTGAGATAAGGTGTCATTGCCGCGACGACCTCGGGCGCGACGGGCGTCGTCGCCGCGTTGTCTGCGTATACGAATCGGTTTTCCAAGATAAGATGCCTCCAAGTTATGTGCATTTTTCAAATGCCGCAATTTTTTACGGGCTGTTGAAAAATATTTTTCTCTGTGGTATTATAAGTATACCATGTATCAAAAATATATCAAGTACGCAGTTTTTTTTGACGAGGTATTATTTTTATGACCAAGGAGATAAAAAAGAACGACGCCGCCTGCGGCGGCGAATGCGAAACGTGCGAGGCGTGCGGAAGGGTCGTATGCTGCTGCTCGGAGCTGTCGCCGTGCCCGCTTTCCGCGGTGCTCGACGTTATAGGCGGCAAATGGAAGATACCGATACTGTGCGCGCTTTCGGGCTCGGATGCGACGCGGTACAACGAGCTCAAGCGCCGCGTTCCGTTCATCACGAACACGATGCTGGCGAATTCGCTGCGCGAGCTTGAGGGAGACGGGCTCGTCATGAGGCGGCAGTATGCGGAAATGCCTGTCCGCGTCGAATATTCGCTCACAGATACGGGAAAGAGTCTTCTCCCGATACTTAACGAAATGCAGACGTGGGGTCTCGAGCATCTTCCCGGGGCACGCGCGGACGAAGGCAGGGCAGCGTCAGATGTGTGAATATAATATAGGAATAGATCTCGGCGGAACGAACATCGCCGCGGGCGTCGTAAGCCGGGACGGGGAGATATCGGAAAGATACACGGCAAAGACGGACGTTTCGTCGGAAGGGTCCGTCATGTCGGGACTTGCCGAGGCCGCGCGCACGCTTTTGGCAAAAACGGGGCTCGGTACAGAGCAAATAGGCACGCTGGGCATAGCTTGTCCCGGGATCGTGGACGGAGAGAGCGGCGTCGTGGAATATTCCGCGAACCTGCCGCTGCTCGGAGCCGACGTCGTCGGCGAGGTATCGCGCCTGACGGGCATCGAGCGCGGGCGCATACGGATAGCGAACGACGCGGACGCGGCGGCGCTCGGCGAATACCGCTTCGGAGCGGGCAGAGGCTGCGGCGACTTCCTCATGATAACGATAGGGACGGGCATCGGCGGCGGATATATAAGCGACGGAAAAATACTGACGGGCAAAAATCACGCCGGCGGCGAGCTCGGGCACACGGTCATAGTCTTCGGCGGCGAGGAGTGCGGCTGCGGACGGCGCGGGTGCGCGGAGAGATACTGCTCCGCCTCGGCGCTCGTAAGGCAGACGAAGGCGGCGATAGAGGACTGCGAGCGGCGCGGCGTCACAACGCTTATGTCGGAGATGGCAAAGTCATACGGTAAGGTCTCGGCGCGGACGGCGTTCCGCGCGGCGGACGAGGGAGACGAGGCGGCAGCTGCTGTCGTCGAGAAATATATCTCATACCTTGCCTGCACGGTAACGAATTATATAAACATCTTCCAGCCCGAGGTGCTCGCGGTCGGAGGCGGCGTCTCAAACGAGGGCGAGCGGCTGCTCGTCCCCCTGCGCGAGCGCGTGCTTGCGGAGATGTACAATAAGCGCCAGCCGAGGGCGCTCTACACGGAGATAAAGCGCGCGGAGCTCGGGGGAGACGCCGGCGTCGTCGGCGCGTCCGAGCTTTAAGGCGGCACTCTATTATAATAATGAAGCGATTCGGGGCGGGACCCGACAAAAAGGTCCCGCCCCGATGATTTTTTTTCAGATAACGACGACGGACGCCGGCGTCCCGTCGGAATTGACGTTCCCCTCGGAGGCGACCGAGGCGCAGGGGACGTGGAACCTCTTCGCGATGTCCCATACGGTCTCATCCTTTGAGGGATAGTAAACGGTGAAGCCGCAGCGCGGCGGGAAAGGCTCCCCCGCGGCGGTGACGGACGAGAGGACGCGCTCACGCCTGACGCACGCGGCGGTGGCGGAAACCGTTATCTCGGCGTCTACCGTGAGCTCGCCGTCTGCACGGACAGAAAGCGAGGGCACGCAGGCGCATCCCCATACCGTCGTCTCGGCGCCTTCGGGAACCGATGCCGGCATCTCGCATTCCCACGGTAAGGAGAAGGGAACGACGTCGTATTCCCCGTCCGAGAGGATGAGGGAGGCGCCGCGCAGTTCGCCCGAAACGCGCAGCTTGCCGCGCTCGGATGACGCGCCGCCTATATCTGCGCGCGCAGTCGATGTGACGACGCGGCCGACGGTGTTTTTGGGGACGCGCTCGGAGAGCGTGACATTTGCCGAGGCACAGACGGCGGGCGAGAGAAATTCAGTGTCGTCGTATTCGACAGACGCGGGGGAGACGCAGCTGTAAGCGTCATACACGACGTCGGCGGTAAACGGCGTTACTGTCTCGACCTCGAGGGCGTATACGACCTCGACACGGCTGCCGGAGTCGTCGGTGTGGAGTTCGGCGGAGGTAACCGTGCCCGATGCGCGGACGGGCGACGTCTCGTCGGGACCGCCGGAGGAGATGTCGCCGTCAATGGCGACGGTTTCGTCAAATCCGACGCGTTCGGTGAGCGTGCCGAGCGAGCCATCCTTTTTATATACGCATTCGATGACGACGTCTCCGCGACACCTGTATTCGCCGGCGGAAACTGGGCGGCATTCGGAGACGTTGACAAAGGCGCGGCACAAAATGGGCTCCGCTCCCTCGGGCAGGCCCTCGAGGGAAGATGAGCAGAGAAGGTCGCGGGACGCTCCCGAGTAGAGCGCCATAGCCTCGACGCCTCCGCGTTTGATCTCAAGACCTGTGGGAGCATCGCCTCCGCTCTCAGCCTCCGAGGCGGAAAGCGCCGTTATCCTGCTCCCGAGCCGGCAGCGGAGCTGGAGCTTGCGCGGCGCCGTTACGCGGCAGAAGACGTTTTCGGGAGATGTAAAGACGCGGCACACGACGGACGACGCGTCTCCGTTCGTACCTACGCCGCCGAGCAGAACAGAGGTATCATAGTCGCAGGGGACTGTGACGCTGTGAGGCGCGCCCCCCTCCTCGGGAATGTAGAGCACACGGAAGGAAGCGAGACCTCCTATCTCCGCCTAAACG
>CANRKP010000054.1 GCA_947631245.1 uncultured Clostridia bacterium | reverse complement strand
TCTTTTCTTCCTCCTCTATTTTATCATATATACGCGAAAAAGCACAGCCTTTCGGCTGTACTTTTTCGACAGACTGAGCTCCCCGGGGGTACCGGGGAGCTGTTTTTATGCAATGCGATTTTCAGGCGACGTTCACGGCGAAGGAGATGTAATATACGAGACCGTCGACCGTGTACTCTATGCTGAGGCGACAGATGCCCGTGACGTCGGGAAGAGGAAAGGTGAGCGAGAGCCCGTCGAGCGTGCCCTGAACGGAGAAAGATTCGCCGCCGTCGGGCATGCACGCTATCGCGACCGTGTCGGGAACGTATTCAAACGTCACGGTGACGTCGTCTCCCGCGTGCGCGGATGCGGACGTGTCAAGTGACGAGAGCACCGAGGCGTCGGGCTCGCCGGATGAGGAGCGGAACGGGACGTTGTTCCCGCCGACGGAGACTGATTTTCCGCCGCCGGAGCAGGAGAGAAGGAGCGCCGCCGCCGAAATGACGGCAGCGGCAAAAGCCGCCGCCCGCGGGATAATGCGTCTGTGTTTCATCTTATTTTCAATAGTACCGCACCGACGCGATGACGCGACCGAGCACGGCAACCTCGGAGACGATTATCGGCTCCATCGTGCTGTTTTCCGGCTGGAGGCGGAAGTGACCGTCCTCGCGGAAGAAGCGCTTGACGGTCGCGCTGTCGTCCACCATCGCGACGACGATGTCCCCGTTGTCGGCCTGCGGCGTCCTGTATACTATTATGACGTCGCCGTTTAAGATGCCGGCGTCTATCATGCTGTCGCCCTCGACGCGCAGGGCGAACAGGTCGTCACGCGAATAATTTCCGCGCGTCGAAACGCGTATCATGTCGTTTTCGTCGTATATCTCAGCCGCGTATATGGGCTGACCGGCGGCGATCTTCCCGATGACGGGCAGGCGCACCGAGTCGCTGTCGGAGTCGTCGACGGCGCGCAGCGTGCGGCTCTTGCCGTCCTCTTTATAAATATAGCCCTTTTCCTCGAGCTTGCCGAGATATGCGTGGACCGTGGAGGTGCTCCTTATCCCGAGCGTTGCCATAATGTCGCGAATGCTGGGGGAAAAGCCGTTCTTTTTGAGCGATTCCCTTATATAATCGTATACCGCGCGTTCTTTGTCCGTGAGAGTTTCTCTTGTCATTTCCGCGTCTCCGTTTTTGCGCTTATCGTTCTTTAAAATTTATTTTACCACATCGGAAGGCAAAATGCAAACAATTGTTCTTGATTTTCAAAAAAATATTCCTTCTTTGTGCAGAATTGCCCGCTCTTTTATTGGGCGGACGTAAAAATTGTGCGTTTCGGACTTGCAAAGTTGACGCATATCGGATATAATTATATCGGTGGAAATTGGGAATAATGCTTTAAAAGAAATTTGAAAAGGAGATATAAATCATGACAAACAACAAGTACGTCACAAGCTGGATCGACGAGATGGCTGCCATGTGCAAGCCTGAAAAGATCGTCTGGATCGACGGCTCGGAGGAGCAGGCCGAGGCTCTACGCGCCGAAGCGTGCAGCACTGGCGAGCTCATAAAGCTCAACGAGGAGCTCCTTCCGAACTGCTATCTGCACCGCACCGCCGTCAACGACGTCGCGCGCGTCGAGGGCAGGACATTCATCTGCACGCCCACAAAGGAAGAGGCGGGCAACATCAACAACTGGGTCGAGCCGAACGAAATGTACGCGACCTTGAAGAAGCTCTACACCGGCGCCATGAAGGGCAAGACGATGTACGTCATTCCTTACTCGATGGGCGTTGTGGGCTCCGACTTCGCGAAGATCGGCATCGAGCTTACCGACTCGATATACGTCGTGCTCAACATGCTCATCATGACGAGAGTCGGCAAGACCGTTATCGACGCGCTTGGCGATTCTCCCGACTATATCAAGGGCCTGCACGCCGTCGCTGACTGCGACCCCGAGAACAGGTACATCACTCACTTCCCGCAGGACAACACGATAATGTCCGTCAACTCCGCTTACGGCGGAAACGTCCTCCTCGGCAAGAAGTGCTTTGCTCTCCGCATCGCCTCCTACCTCGGACGCAAAGAGGGCTGGATGGCGGAGCATATGCTCATCCTCGGTCTTGAGTATCCGAACGGAGACATCAAGTATATTACGGCGGCATTCCCGTCCGCCTGCGGAAAGACGAACCTCGCAATGCTTATTCCGCCGGAAATCTACCGCAAGAAGGGCTACAAGGTTTGGACCGTCGGCGACGATATCGCATGGCTCAGAGTGAATAAGGAAGACGGCAAGCTCTACGCCGTCAACCCGGAGAACGGCTTCTTCGGCGTTGCTCCCGGCACGAACGAGAAGTCCAATCCGAACGCTCTCGCAACGACGAAGCGCGACACGATCTTCACGAACGTCTGCTACGACGTCGACAACAATACGGTATGGTGGGAAGGTCTCGACAACAACCCGCCGAAGAACGCCATCAACTGGAAGGGCGAGCCCTGGGATTACAGAACGTATGACAAGGCAGACAAGATAAACACCTCCGGCGCTCATCCGAACTCCCGCTTCACGGCATCGGCGAAGAACTGCCCGTGCCTGTCCTCCGAGTTCAACACGATGAAGGGCGTCCCGGTATCCGCCATCATCTTCGGCGGACGCCGCGCGAAGACGGCTCCGCTGGTGTACGAGTCCCGCGACTGGCAGCACGGCACGTTCGTCGGCTCCATCATGGCATCCGAGACGACGGCGGCTGCGGCAGGCGCTATCGGCGTCGTTCGCCGCGACCCGATGGCAATGCGTCCGTTCGTCGGCTACAACATGGGCGACTACTGGGCACACTGGCTCGAGATGGGCAAGATCATCCCGAATAAGCCGAAGATATTCCACGTCAACTGGTTCCGTACCGACGACGAAGGCAACTTCATCTGGCCGGGCTTCGGCGACAATATGAGAGTCCTGCTTTGGATCCTCGACCGCTGCGAAGGCAAAGTCGACGCAGTCGAGACGCCTATCGGTTTCGTTCCGAAGCCGGAAGACATCAACGTCGAGGGACTTGACGGCGTGACGACGGATACGATCCGCGACCTTCTCACGATAGACAAAGACTCCTGGCTCGCAGATGTCGAGAATATCAAGGAGTTCTACGCTCAGGTCGGCAGCCACGTTCCTCAGGAAATGTACGACGAACTCGCAAAGCTCGAGGCAAATCTCAAGAAGTAATAATATGATGCGGGGGAAACCTTTGAGAAGGTTTCCCCCGCGCCCCTTTCTAAACTTTTTAATGACTTTTTCTTACGAAGCCGTTAGATTGTGCTTCGAGTTATTATCGGGCGAAAACGCTTGGTGCTCGGCTTCGCCTCCGCTTTTCGTATTCACCTAAAAAGTCCCTGAAAAGTTCTGAAAAAGGGGGTGCAGGGGGGAGAAAATCTTTCAAGATTTTCTCCCCCCTGCATAAAAAGTCTAACTTACCTGCTCGCGTCGAAGGCCTGTTTTATGTCGTCTATGATGTCGGAGACGTTTTCGAGACCGACGGAGAGGCGTATCATTCCGGCGTCGATGCCGGCGGCGGCGAGCTGCTCGTCGTTTAACTGCCTGTGCGTCATGCTCGCGGGATGGAGAACGCAGGTGCGGATGTCGGCGACGTGGACCTCGCGTGACGCCAATTTCAGCGCGTCCATAAAGCGCGTCGCGCGGTCGCGCCCGCCCTTGATGTCAAACGAGATGACGCCGGAGCAGCCGTTGGGGAGGTATTTTTTCGCGCGCTCGTAGTACGGGTCGGACGGGAGTCCCGGATAGCTCACGCGTTCGACGTCGTCGGAGCAATCGAGAAATTCGGCGACGGCGAGCGCGTTTTTGCAGTAGCGCTCCATTCTGACCGCGAGCGTTTCAAGCCCGATATTGAGCAAAAACGCCGAATGCGCCGCCGGATAGCAGCCGAAATCGCGCATGAGCTGCATACGCGCCTTTATGATGTACGCCATATTCCCGAACTCGCGCGTATAGACGACGCCGTGATAGCTCTCGTCCGGCTCTGTGAACTCGGGGAAATTCCCGTTCGCCCAGTCAAAATTTCCGCTGTCGACGATGACGCCGCCGCCCTGGAGCGCGTGCCCGTCCATGTACTTCGTTGTCGAGTGGACGACGATGTCCGCGCCGAACTCGAACGGACGGCAGAGGATCGGCGTCGGGAACGTGTTGTCGACGATGAGAGGTATCTTGTGTTTATGAGCAAATGCGGCAAACCGCTCGATGTCGAAGACGTTGAGCGCAGGATTTGCGAGCGTCTCGCCGAAGACGAGGCGCGTGTTCGGCTTTATCGCGGCTTCGAGCGCGTCGCCGTCAGCCTCGGGGTCGACGAAGATGCACTCGATGCCGAGCTTTTTCAGCGAGATTGCGAAGAGATTTATTGTCCCGCCGTAAAGCGAGCTTACGGCGAGGATGCTGTCGCCCGCGCGGCAGAGATTGAGCACCGACAACAGAGACGCCGCCTGACCGCTCGTCGTGCACATCGCGCCGACGCCGCCCTCGAGGGCGGCGATTTTCTTCTCGACAGCGTCGACCGTCGGGTTTGCGAAGCGCGAGTACATGCACTCGGTCGGCATATTGAAGAGATCGGCGATGTGCTGCGTCGAATCGAATACATACGTCGTGCTTTGGATTATCGGGAGCGCGCCGGGATCGCCGTTTTTGCGCTCGTAGCCCTCGTGAAGGCATTTTGTCTCGATCTGCATAAGTAAAAAGTCCCCTTTATTGAAAATCGGTATTCGGAGATATCGCCTGTACGGTTCCGATCCTACAAAAGCGTTCTCCGTTGATTGCTGAATGAGTAAAAATCACACACCATTCGAGGGTATCGTCGAAAACATAGATGTCCTCCGGCAGAGTGTTATGAATATAGTCGGTTCCGTCATAATCTCCAAGCTCGCGTAGAAGCAGCTCCGCCAGTTCGTCGGCGTCCCATTCTATGACAGTATCGCTTTCATACAGCTCAAGATAGTGAGGCTTAGGCGGAGAAAAAACCTTATCATCGAAAGAATAGGTCACTTTACTCGGACATATATCCCACATTGTGTATGCTCGCCTTTTTTTCGTTATGAACTCTGCGGCGCGACTGAACGGAACGATAGTGAAGTTCTCAAAATACAGAGTATCATATAGATAATGCCAGATATAATTCTCGATGATATCAGTCGGCTTGACCTTTTTGATTTCTGCAAAATAATCTGTCGAGGTGTCAACAAATGCCGTAATGAAGTTTGCCCTAAGCTCAGATGCTTTTATAGGGTCAATGATTTCATGCATAAGATTCCTCCTGCTGTATTATGGGTCGATCCGCGACAGCGGCAGCGGCTGTGTCAGAACCCGAAATAATTTTTCGCGTTGTGATACGATATGTCGGCGACGAGCTTTTCCGCCGTCCCGTCGTCGGGGTACTGCCCGCTCTCTATCCATTCGCCGACGATGCCGCAGAGGATGCGGCGGAAATATTCGTGGCGCGGGTATGAGGTAAAGCTGCGGGAATCCGTGAGCATGCCGAGGAAGCAGCCGAACACGGAGAGGGAAGCGAGCGTTTTCATCTGCGTCCGCATACCGTCGAGCGTGTCCGAGAACCACCACGCGCTGCCTTGCATCATGCGGGGGAAGCCGTCGCCCGACGTCTGGAAGCTGCCGCAGAGCGCCGCGACCGCGGCGTTTTCCTGAGGCGCTATCGGATAAAGTATCGTCCTCGGGAGCGCGTCGTGACTGTCCATCATGTCAAGCAGCGCCGCAAGCGTCGGTATCGGAACGGTGTTGCCGACGGTGTCAAAGCCGGTGTCGGGTCCCTTTGCCTTGAACATACGCGAGTTCGCGTTGCGGAGAACGCCGAAGTGTATCTGCATCGCCCAGCCGCGGCGGACGTATTCCGAGCCGAAGAAGCGGAGCATCGCCGCCTTGTACAGCGTGACCTTTTTCATATCGGAGACGCCGCCGTTCGAGGCGAGCGCCTCGCAGAACGCCTCGTTCGCGTGATAGAGGTCGGGTTCGGTATAGAAGGGGAAGACGTCGAGACCGTGGTCGGCGACGCGGCAGCCGTGCGCTGAGAAAAAGTCGAGCCGTCTGCGGTACGCCTCAAAGAGAGAGTCTATGTCAGTTATTTTGACGCCCGCGGCATCGCCGAGGCGCTTTATGTAGTCACCGAAGCCAAAAGCCTCGATATTTATGCCCTTGTCGGGACGCCAGGCGGGGAACACTTTCGTTTCAAACGACGCGTCCGCCGCTAAGGCTTTATGATATTCGAGCGTGTCCGCGGGGTCGTCCGTCGTGCATATTACCTCGACATTCGAGCGGCGGATCAGATTTCTGACCGTGAAGTCGTCGCGGGCGAGGGCGTCTGATGTGAGCTTCCATATTTCGTCGCAGGTATCGGGCGAAAGGATGAGATCGCAGTCAAAGTAGCGGCGCAGCTCAAGGTGCGTCCAGTGATAGAGCGGATTGCCGATCAGGCGCGGCATCACCGAGGCATACGCGCGGAATTTTTCGTAGTCGGAGGCGTCCCCCGTTATGTACTTCTCGGGCACGCCGGCGGAGCGGACGGCGCGCCACTTGTAGTGGTCGCCGCCGAGCCACAGCTCCGTGATGTTGGAATACCGCCTGTCGGATGCAATCTCGCTTGGCGGGACGTGGCAGTGATAGTCTATTATCGGCAAGTCCTCCGCCGTGCCGTGGAACAGGCGGCGCGAGGTGTCGTTATCGAGAAGGAAATCATCGTCCAAAAACGGTTTCATCATTATCTCCTTATGCGTTCAGTCGAAAAAATTCTTTATTCTGTCACGGAGCCCGGGCTTAGGTCTTTTGGGGACAGTCTCCTTTGCCAAAAGCTCGGCCTCTGCGAGCAGCGCGCCGTCCTCGCCGAACCAGCGGACGCGTCCGAGCACGTCGCCTTCAGCGACAGGGGCAAAGACAAATCTGTCCATCTCGATGACGCGGCGCGGCTGCGGCGCGTCCTTCGGCAGGCAGACAGTGTAGCTCCCCACGCCGACGGCAGTCACAAAATCGGACGTGCCGCCCGCAACCGGGACGGGGAAGGCGAGCGAGCCCTCTTCCGCAAGTATCTCGCATCTGTACGCGTCAAGCCCGAACCCGAGCATCGCCGCGTGATCGCGCCAGTCGTCGGGGTCCGAGAGCGTGACGGCAACAACGGTCACGCCGTCGCGCTCCGCCGCCGTTACAAGGCAGCGGCCGCTCCGCTTCGTGAAGCCGGTCTTTACGCCGATGACGTTGTCCTCCGTTCGCAGGAGCCTGTTGTGGTTCAGGAGCAGGCGGACGCCTCCGCCCGCAAGCGGGATCGTGTGCTTGTAGGTCGAAACGATCTTTCGGAACGTCTCGTTTTTGAGCGCCTCCGCCGTTATTGCCGCAAGGTCGCGCGCCGTCGTGTAGTGCTCTTCGTTGTCGAGCCCGTGCGGGTTCGTGAAGTGGGTGTTTTCAAGCCCGAGAGAGCGGGCGCGCTCGTTCATCAGCTCTGCAAACGCATCGACAGAGCCCGAGATCTCGATAGCTATGGCGGCTGCGGCGTCGTTGGCGCTCGCGAGGAGCAGCGCGTAGAGCAGATCCTCGAGCGTCAGCTCTTCGCCTTCCTTTAAATATACCGACGAGCCCTCAACGCCGACCGCCGCGGGCGGTATCTTCACCGTTTTGGAAAGGTCGCCGTTCTCGAGGGCGCACAGCGCCGTCATTATCTTTGTCGTCGACGCCATGGGCAGGCGGCTGTCGGCATTGTGCTCGTATATGACGCCGCCGCAGGACGTCTCGATCAAAATAGCGCCCTTTGCGGACGTGCCGGGGAATTCCTCGGCGGCGACGGTGACTGGAGCGGAAAATGCGAAGAAAAGCGCGAGCAGCGCCGCCGCTGCGGCGGAGGCGCGCATTTTTACGCGCGGGGCTGTATGATTTATATGATGAGTTTTTGCCATGTGACGGGGAAAACGCTTTCTATAAAAAATCTGTGATTTTATTTTCAAAGCTTATTTTCCCGCCTCAGACAAAGGCGTATGCGAGGTTATTTTTTCGCCGCGGTGAAAAAATTTCCTAACGGCGTCACGCCTCGGCGGTGTCTGTCTCCTCCGCTGTGCTGTCGGCTTCGGCGGACGCATCCGCGTCGGTTTTGTCGTCCTCGCCCTTCTTTTTCGGGAAGAGGGAGCGTATCTTCTCGATAAGGGCGGGCGCGCCGTCGATTATGGCTGCAACATCAGATTTCGGCACGTTGTAATTTACCGGCATAAGCTCCGTCTGCCCGTCGGGAGAGATGACGATGAACGCCACCGGCTTGACGGAAAGCCCGCTGCCGCCGCCTCCGCCGAAGTTGTTGCCGCCGCGGTCGGAAGTTGTCGCGTTCTTGCCGAGATAGTCAAATCCTCCCGAGGCAAAGCCGACGGATACCTCCGATATCGGCAGGATCGTGACGCCCTGAGGGGTCGTTATCGGATTGCCGACGATCGTGTTCGCGTCGACGACGCCGCGGATGTTTTCGAGCGAGGTCTTGATGATGTCGCTGATCTTGTTGTTTTCCGTGATCTTAGCGTTTCCGTTCATTTTGTTACCCTTTCGCTTTTATCGTTTTTTCGCCTGACGACGATATTTTGAGCTTGATAAAATTCCATACGAACCTGAGCGCGAGCCCGAAAACGGAGCCTACGCGGAACGAGAGCGTGACGTCGACGTCTGCGCGGAGCTTCCCCGAAAGAAAGTCGGGCTCGATAAGTACGGCGCGCTTTTTTATCCTTACGTCGGCGTGCTCCGAGGCGAGCGCGAGCGCCGCGCCGACCGCCTGCGTCACGGCGCCGTATGTTATCGCGGTCTTCGCGGCGTCCTCGGCGCCGACGGAGAGACGGAGCCGCTTTATATTCAGCCGCAGCTTGCCCGGCACGCGCTTTATGATGTCGAGTATCGCGTCTTTCAGCTCCCAAAGGATCGCGGCGGCTCCGTTTTTCTCCCCGGCTTCCTCTTCTTCGGGCGCTTTGCGCTTTGCCTTTGCCTTTTTTTCCGCCGACGCCTTCGGCTTTTGCTTTTTCTTTTTGTGCGTCTTTTCGTATGTGTAGTCCCCGAGCTTTATCTTTACTTCCTTCGAAGGGATAAGGCGAAGGCGGAGAAGGGTGTATCTCACTGTCAGCGAGAGGTCCCCGCCGCCATTTGCGTCCTTATAAGAAAGCGAGAGCTTTACCCGGCTGATGAGCAGCCACGCGAGAATGCAGGCGACGGCGGCTGCAATATATAGCGCTGTCACGCGCATCCCTCCTTTTTTAAAATCGGTTTTTACAGAAGCTCGTTTTCCGAGACGGTGCCTTCCATATCAATCTCGAGCTGTTTTTCTTCGGTCTTTGATACGGCGGGCAGCTCGTCCACGGACGAGATGCCGAACACGCGCAGAAACGTGTCCGTCGTGCCGTACAGTATCGGTCTGCCCGGCACGTCGAGACGTCCGCGCTGCTCGATCAGCCCTTTTTCGGCAAGGGATGAGACGGCATAGCCGGAGTCTACGCCGCGCACCATATCGACGTATGCGCGGGTGCAGGGCTGGTTGTAGGCTATAATGGCGAGCACCTCGAGGGAAGATGCTGAGAGATTGCCTCCGCGGCGGATGCCGAGCGCCTCTCTTATGAGCGGAGCGTATTTTTCCTTCGTGCAGAGCTGGCAGGCGTCGTCAAACGAGAGCATCATTATGCCGCGTCCGGACCCCTCGTCGTTATAGAGCGGGGCGGTGCGCTCGACGAGGGAGCGCACCTCGTATTCGGGGATGCCCAGCACCGCCGAGAGCCGCTCGAATTTTACCGGGTGTCCGGCGGCAAAGAGTATCGCCTCGAGCGAGCGGACGAGCTCCGCTTCGTCTATCGTTTCGGCGCCCGCGTCCTCGGGCGTCATTTCAGTTGTTATCGCTTCCGAACTCATCGTTGTCCTTTTTTCCTCTTCTGTGTTCTTTTGAAAGCTCGAGCGTGAGCGTCTCCGCACGGAGCGTGCCCTCATCGTCGGCTCCGTCCGTCACGATGCTGATGCGCTGCGCGCGCAGAAGCTCGAGCATCGCGAGAAAGACCGCTATCATGTCGGAGCGCGAGCTCTCGCGGCGGAAAAGCTCCTCCGCGGGAACGCGTCCCCTTGTATACATATATCTGATGACGGAATAAGCCTTTTCCGTCGCGGAGGCAGTTCTTTTCCTTATGAGAGGCGTGAAACGCGCGGCGGATGCCTCAGTCACCCTGACCTCCGCGAGCACGCGGCTCAGAGAATCCGAAAGCAGGGATACGTCGTGATTGCGGAGCGTCGTGTCGGGCGGGATCTCGTCGGTGTCCTTCGCCATGCGCCCGCCGTGCATAGAGTACATCCCGGAGAGAAGACCGGCGGCTTCCTTCGCGCGCGCGTATTCGAGGACGGCGCGCGCCAGCTCCTCCCTCGGATCCTCTTCTTCCTTTTCGTCTCGGGGCAGAAGCGTTTTGCTCTTTATGAGCATAAGGCGGCTCGCCATGACGATAAAGTCTGACGAAAGCTCAAGGTCGTGCGCGGCAGCTGAGGTGATGTAGTCCATGTACTGGTCGCAGATTATGGCTATCGGGATGTCCGCTATGTCGAATTTATTCTTTTGTATCAGCGAAAGGAGCAGGTCAAGGGGACCCTCGAACCTGTCTATCCTGTATGTTATCGTTTCCAAATCAGCCTCGGGTCGTTATGTTTTCAGCCGAAGAACGGCAGAAGATAGAATAAGTTGTGGATCGCGTCTGAGAGGAACGTCACGGCTCCCGTGATGACGCCGTCGAGCAGCCCGAGCCAGACGAGGAAGAAGAGCGCCATCATGATATACTGCTCGTATCTCATTATCTTGAAATAAATGTTCGTCGGGAGAAACGAGAGAAAGACGCGCGAGCCGTCGAGCGGCGGTATCGGAATCAGATTGAATACGCAGAGCGACAGGTTCAGCATATAGAAGACGTACACGAAGAAGAACGCGCAGAGTATCGCCCAGTGAGCGAAACCGACTGTCTTCGGCAGCGGTATCAGCAAAATGAGCTGCTCGAGAAATATGCCTATAAATGCGAGCACGAGGTTCGAGAGCGGACCCGCGACGGCGGTTATCGCCATGTCGCGCTTCGGATGCTTGAAGCCGCGCGTGTTTATCGGCACGGGCTTCGCAAAGCCGAAGCCGAACAGCAGCATCAGTATGCAGCCGGGGAGGGAAAGATGGCGCAGGGGATTTAAAGAAAGCCTGCCCATGTCCTTCGCGGTCGTGTCGCCGAGCTTGTAGGCGGCAAGACCGTGGCTGACCTCATGTACGGTTAGAGCGATCAGCACCGCGGGTATTCGGAAAGCGTATGTCAGAAGCCGGAACTGAAATTCGGAAAGTCCTTCCAAGATCGGCGATCCTCCTTTTTTATTTTCGTTTTATGATATTCCCGCCGAGGAGAGGATAACTCCCCACAGCTCGCGCTGCCCCGTCCCCTTTGTCGAGGAATACGGGATGACGGGCGTCCCCTCGGCGATATTCGGATGCGAAAGAAGCGCCTCTGTGTTCGCCGAAAGCTCGGTCTTTGAGCATTTGTCGCATTTTGTCAGGACGACGGCGTACGGTATGCCGGAGGCGTTGAGCCAGCCGAGCATCGCGTTGTCGTCCGCCGTAGGTCCGACTCTTACGTCTATGAGCTGGAGTATCAGCCGGACCCGGTCTATGTTTTTGTTGCGGACGAGATATCCATCGGTCAGCGCGGACCACTTTGCCTGCTCCTCCCGCGTCCGCCTCGCGTAGCCGTAGCCGGGGAGGTCGACGAGGTATAGCCTGCCGTCGACGCGGTAGTAGTTGACGGTTATCGTCTTGCCCGGCGTTCCGCTGACGCGGGCGAGCGATTTTCTGCCGAGCAGGGAGTTTACGAGCGAGCTTTTGCCGACGTTCGACCTGCCGGAAAGCGCTATCTGCGGGAGCGCGTCCGATATGAACTGATCTGGTCTGCCCGCCGATATTATGAGAGAGGCGTTCTGAGTGTTAATCATCGGCACCGTCTCCGCGGCGACTTTCGGCGCATGTCACGTTATAGGAAGCCGACGTGTGTGTCGGCAGCTCGGGG
>CANRKP010000053.1 GCA_947631245.1 uncultured Clostridia bacterium | reverse complement strand
CGAGCTTTTATTTCTTCGCATATTCTTTCACTTCGTTTGCGTCGATATTATTGCCGGCGGCATAAAAGACGGGACGCTCTTTAAGACGGGCGACGCGGTAAGGCTTATTTTTTCCATACGCGACCTTGATTTTGAACGGGTTTACGAGACGGTGTCGTATTCGGAATCCGTTTTGATACGCGACCCGGCGGACGTTTACGTCAGATGCGATGGCGCTACGAAGAGCATGTACAGAAAAAAGCTGTCGGAGATAAGCCGCCGCTTCAGAATGGGCGAATACGAGACCTCGAAATTCATACTCAAGAACGCAGAGGAGTCCGAGGGAAGGGCGCGTCACGTCGGATGGCACATAATGAAATATTCAAGGCACGGGGCGGCGGCTGTTTTGTATTTTCCGACGCTTTTCATTTGTCCCGCGCTGATAATAGCCGTGCTTGCCGGGGCGGCGTGCATGACGGACAGAACGACACTCCTGCTCTCCGCCGTCCTTTTGTATATCCCGCTGCATGTCTCCGCCAAAGCCATACTTGACAGATTTTTGCACGACAAAACTCCCGATATACTCCCGCGTCTTTCGCTCGACACGATACCGAATGAGGGAAAAACGCTCGTCGTATTTACCGTTTCCCTCTCCGGGAAAGGAGGCGACAGCGATGTTTTTGACAGGCTAGGCACATATGCGCTGGCGTACAGGGACGAAAATCTCGGCTTTGCCGTTCTTGCCGACCTGCCGGACGCCGACACGAAAGAGGCGCCGGAGGACGAAACTATCATTTCCGAGGCAAAGGAACGCGCTGATGCTGTTATAAAAGACGGAGGTCAAGCATACCTCTTCTTCCGCCGTCGTGAAAAAAGCGATACCGAACGCCGCTTTATAGGCGCCGAGCGAAAGCGCGGCGCGCAGGCGGAGCTTTTTTCGCTTTTGTCCGGCGGCAGCTCGTCACTTGAGGTTTACGGCGGCGTGCCTTCGGGCTACAAATATGTTCTCGCCCTTGATGCCGACACCGAGATACTTTTCGGCGATATAAAAAAGCTGATAGCAACGGCTCTTCACCCGTACTGCGCGCCGGTCATCTCGCGCGGGGGCGGATATCCCGTCGTTACGGACGGTTACGGCGTTATCGCCCCCGTCGCGAAGGTCTCCGAGAAGGACGCGGGACACCGCAGGCTCTACACCGCGCTGCGGTACGCATACGGGGGCAAAAGCGAATACGAGCGGGCAGAATTTTCCGTATATTCTCATCTTTTCGGTATCGGCTCCTTCTGCGGGAAGGGGCTTATCTCCGTCGATGCTTACATGAAGACGATCTACGGCGCGTTCCCTCATGAGCGCATACTGAGCCACGACACGGCGGAGGGCGTTCGCCTGCGCTGCGGATTTGCATCAGATCTGCGTGTATACGACGGGGTGCCAAAGGATTATCTGCGCGAGCGCGCACGCGCGCACAGATGGATCCGCGGCGACGTTCAGGCGATGTGCCTGCTCGGGCGCGGGGTGAAGTCTGTCACGGGCGAGAAGTACAAAAACCCCGTCGGACTTAACGGGCGGCTGTTCATGCTCGAGCCTGTGCTCTCCGCCGTCGCCTCTGTGATGCGTCCGCCTGTCATCATTCTTTCGCTTATAGGCGGCACGCCGCTAGGGGTGCTTATATTCCTTCTCTCAGTCTCTGACGATATAGTGAACGCATGCGCGCTCGCAGTAGGCTCTATCGGCGTGCCTTTCCGAAAGTATTTTTCGGGCATACCCAACTACTACGCGACCGCCGCATTTGACACGTCGTTTGCAGCCTCTTCAAAGGCTGATACCGCAGCTCTGTCGGCGGACGCGATCTACAGGGCATTTTACAGAATGCGCTTCTCGGGGAGGCGTCTGCTCGAATGGAAAACCGCGGCTGCGTCTGACAGAGACGCGGGCGGCGGAGCTTTGCGCTATATAAAAACGATGTGGGCGTCAATGCTCGTCGGCACGGTATCCGTATTAGCAGCGGCATCCCCCGGCGGACCGCTGCGGTTTATCCTTGTGCTCTACGGCATACTGTGGCTCGCGTTCCCGCTTTATATGCGATGCCTGAATAAAGCGCCGTCATGCAAAGACAAGCCCGAAACGGAAGAAAAAAGCGGCATCTCGGGCGACGTTGCGCTGATGTGGCGCTTCTTTTCAGACAATGTTACGGTGAAAAGCAGTTTTCTCCCTCCCGACAACGTCACGCTTCTGCCTGAGGCAAAGACGGCGGAGAGAACGTCTCCGACAAACATCGGGATGTATCTCGTCTCAGCCGTCAACGCATATGATTTCGGGATAATTGCGTCGGGAGAACTGCACCGCCGTCTTTCCGAAACGCTCGGAACGCTCGAGCGCCTTGAAAAATGGCACGGACATCTCTATAACTGGTACGATACAAAAACGCTCGAGGTGCTTTATCCCGCTTACGTTTCTACAGTCGACAGCGGGAACCTTGCCGCGTCTCTTTTGACCGTGAAAAACGCGGTCTCGTCTATGGAGGGCTTTTCGGACATAACGGACGCGGCAGACGCGCTCATCCGCGGCGCCGACTTTTCCGCCCTTTACAACAAAAGACGAAATCTCTTTTATATAGGCTACAATACGGTAAAAGGAGAGCCGGACAAAAACGTATATGATCTTTTTGCGAGTGAAAGCCTGACGACGAGCTTTTTTGCCGTCGCCACGGGTCATGTACCTGACGAGCACATCGCGGCGCTCTCGCGCGTCTTCAGCGACGAGCGCGGACGCGAGATCTTGCTTTCATGGAGCGGCAGTGCGTTCGAATATTTTATGCCGTCGATTTTTCTGCCCTCGATCCCCGGGACGGCGCGTCACGAGGCGCTTGCGGCGGCGGAATATTTCCAGAGGGCGGATCGGGTCACGCTTGACGGCGCGCCTCTGTTCGGGCGCTCCGAGTCCTCTTTTTATGATTTTGACGACAGCGTCAGCTACGCTTATAAGGCGCACGGCTGCGACACGCTCGCACTTTCGCCCGAAATAAAAGAAGAAAACGTCATAGCGCCGTACTCGATATACCTTATATCGCAGTTTTCAAGCGGTGCGGCTGACATCCTTGACGCGCACAGAGCAGGGGAGCTCTACGGAAAATACGGGTTCTACGAATCGGTCGATATGACGCAGTCAAGGCTCGGCGCGGAGCACGGCGTCGTGCGCCAGTATATGTCGCACCATGTGGGGATGAGCATAGCTTCGACCGCAAACGTATGCTTCGGCGGGATAAACGTGAAGCGCTTCTGCTCGGAGCCGTGCATATCGGCATCACTGCCTTTGATATTTGAATCAATTTCATTAAATCGCCCGCGTTCAGAGGAAAAGTACACCCTAAGGGCAAAGACACGCGCTCCGGAGATAGAAAAGGAACGCGGCGGATTTATCATCTCGGATTCCGCGATAGTCTCAAACGGACGTGAAAAGGTAATAGCGGACAGAGACGGAAATATCACGGTTTACGACGGACAGCAGCTTCTGACAGAGCCTCCGTGCCGCGGCTGCTCCGGCTTTTACGTCATCCTTCGGACGGGAGGGGAAGGAGGGGAAGTTTTCTCGTGCGTTTCAAACCCGAGAACACAGTTTTCAGCAGACGGAACGTCGATATCGTATGTGAACGAATTCATCGAAAAGGAGCGAATTATAAGGACGGAGCTTCAGGTGACGGTCTCGCCGACGTCGCCGTCTGCGGTGTTTGAGCTGACAGCCTCCGGAATTTCGGGACACGCCGACGTGCTCATCCTCTTCTCGCCCGTTATGAATACCCACGCCGCGTATATGTCGGCGCCGTCATATTCAGACCTCTTTATCATATCGAAAATCGAAGAGGACGGAGAGGTGCGTTTTTCGAGAAAGCTATCGCCCGGAGCCGTCTCCGAGCTTTTCGTCAAAGTCTCGCACAATGAAAACGACACGCTTGTCATACACACGAAAAAGGATGTTGTTCTTCCGTTCGGATACTGCTACGACGATATTGTATCTATACTTGACGCACAGGCGACGGAAAACGAAGGCGCGTGCGTCAGACCCGTTTTCGCGGCGGTGATAGGCAGCGATTGCGAGGACGGCACACTCGAATGCGGCGTTTCGCTCGGAGAGGAGAAAGCGCCGCTCAACTCACTTTCCGCCGCAGAGGCAAAGATCGGTCTTGAAAAGCTGCTGCGTGTGAACGGCGCGCTCGCGGGCGCTGACAGCGCGGCAATAAGATGCGCTATGGAGCTGTCAGGCGACATATGCCAAAACAGCGTCCGTATCGTCAACTGCCGCGAAAAAATGAGGCTGCCGGGCGGACGCGGCGTGCTGTGGAGGCACGGCATATCGGGAGATCTGCCGATCGTTCTCGTCTTTTGCTGCGAGCTTACCTCGTCAGCGGACGTTTTCGCCGTGCAGGAGCTTATATCGGCAAAAAGGTTCCTGTTCGTCTCAGGCGTAAGATTTGACCTCGTGTTCGCCGCGCCTGCGTCGGGATATCTGAACGGCGGGACAGGGCAGCTTCGCTCGTTAATAAAGAACAGCGCCTCCGAGCGGCTGCTCGGCAAAAACAACGGGATCTTCGTCATCGACAGGGAGAACCTCACGCCGGAGGATGAGCTTTATTTCCACGTCGCTGCCTGCCGCGTCTTTGATATCGGCACATCTCACGCCTTTGGCATAATAAAGCCGTCTGCGGAAAAGGATGCGACAGGCAAAACCGCTTTGCGTAAGGATCGAATTTCTTTTCAATATACCGGCAGTCTGCCCACAATAAAAAACGGGCGCAACGCGTCTCCTTTTTCAAACGTGTATGCAAACTCCGTTTTCGGCACGCTCGTAAACAATATATCGTGCGGTTACAGCTGGTACGGCAATTCAGCCCTCTGCCGCATAAGCAGGCGGCACGTTGACCCTCTGCTCGGGGAGCCGGGAGAACGCATACTGCTCTTGGCAGGCGGGGAAGATTTCGATCTTTGCCGCTCTGCAGATACGGTCGTGTTCGGACGCGGCTGTGCAAAATATTCGGGCGTTGCCGGCGATGTTGAATACGAGCTCAGTGTGGGCGTCTCGGCGAAGCTGCCGGCAAAGCTCTGTCATCTCACGATCAAAAACAAATCCTCTCTGCCGGCGGAACTCGCGGACTCGCTTCGCGCCCGCTTTGTCCTTTATCCCGAGCTCTCCTCTCTTTTCTCGGGAGGACGCATAATGCCGCTTGCTGAGGTGCCTATCGAGACCGCTTTGTTTGCGGCGGCGGATGAGATATACGACAACGTCGAGTGCTGCGAGGACTGCGTTTTTATCCAGTGTGCGCTGCCTGACGGCTGCTGCGGCTTTGTCGCCTCGGCATCACCTGCAGAAAGCGGATGCCTGCGTTATATCAAAGACGAGTTCCGCCGCGCGGAGCTGTTTTCCTCCGCGTTTGAAGAATACGAACGGCATGTGAACGGGCTGCTGCTCGCGAACGCTTATCGTGGGGACGCTCCGTTTTTGTCATGTCTGCCCGATACCGTCGCGTATCAGATAGTTTTCTTCAGGATCCTCGCTCGCTCCGGTCATGACCAATCGGGCGGCGCATACGGGTTCAGAGACCAACTTCAGGACTCGCTCGCGGCTTTGTTTTTCAGACCGGAGCTGACAAAGCTCCAAATACTCCGCTGCTGCGCCCGTCAGTATGAAAACGGAAGAGTTCAGCATTGGTGGCATCCCTATCCTTTCGGGGGAGGTCTCAGGACAAAATGCAGCGACGATTATATGTGGCTGCCTCTCACAGTTGCGGAATACGTCATCTCGACGGGGGATTCCGACATTCTTTCTCTGCGGACGCCGTACCTTGTCTCGCCGCCTCTCTCTTCCGATGAGGGTGACAGATACGAGCGTGCGGCGGTCGGCGAATACCGCGCGACGGTGCTTGAGCACTGTATTCTTGCCGTTTCCTCCTCATACGAGCGCGGGACGCACGGGCTGCCGTTCATCGGCTCGGGCGACTGGAACGACGGGATGAACGAGGTCGGCGTCAAAGGGAGAGGGGAGAGCGTTTGGCTCGCGTTTTTCTTCGCCGTGGTATACAGAAGATTTTCAGAAATGCTGCACGCTTTCGGGATAGACCCCATACTCTCGGAAAGACTTATGTATGAGGCGGACGCGCTCGTATCGGCGGCGGAGCTGACATCGTGGGACGGGGAATGGTATGTCCGCGCGTTCGACGACGACGGAAAACCGCTCGGCTCAAAGGACTGCGCCGAGTGCAAAATAGACCTTCTTCCGCAAGCCTTCTCAGTTTTTGCAGGCGCCGCCCCCGAGCGGTCGGAAAAGGCGATGGAATCGGTGCTCTCCGAGCTTTACGACGCGAAAACGGGGATACTGCGTCTCTTTGCCCCTTCATACGACAAGGTGGAAAAGCACGGCTATATCTGCCGGTATCCCGCCGGCATACGCGAAAACGGCGGTCAGTATACGCACGCCGCCGTATGGTGCGCCGCTGCGTTCTTTGCCGCCGGGATGAGGGAAACGGGCACAAAGCTCCTATCTTCGCTTTCGCCGCACCGCATTTATAAGGAAGGCTGCAACGGCGGCCGCTTCTCGTCGGAGCCGTATCTTTTGACTGCCGACATCTATTTCGGAGAAGGCATAACGGGCCGCTCCGGATGGAGCGGATACACGGGCTCCGCCGCCTGGTACTATATGACCGTCATGAGATATTATCTCGGCATATCGATCGTTTCGGGCTGCGTTGTACTGACGCCTCCGGGGGACGTTTCGTACAGCGCCTCGGTCCGCGCCGGCGGATGCGAGGTCGAGCTCACGGTATCTAAGAACGGTGATGCGAACGGAGAATGGGACGCGGTCTATTCAGTTCCGGCAGGGGATACCGTGACGATACGTCCGCTTGGGGAGCGAATGAAAATTTATGTGAAAGTCGAAAACTAAATCGCCGTTTCTATTGCAAAAGACGCCGAAATATTGTAAAATATATACGGCGTCTTTTGCGCGCCCTGAAAGCGAGGTATAATGCTTGAACATACTGCTTGAGACAAACATACTTTCATTTCCCGGTCTCGGTATCGGGGAATTTGAAATAAACAAGACTGCGTTCTCCCTGTTCGGACGCGATGTCGCATGGTACGGCATAATCGTCACGCTTGCAATAATTTCGGTCTGCGCTGTGGTATACTACAAAGCAAAAAAGACCGAAATCAGCACAGACGACATACTCGACTACTTTATATACTGCATCATTTTCGGCATAATAGGCACAAGGCTCTACTATGTCATATTTGACGGCATAGGGAATTATATCGTCAGTGACCGCGGGGTGTGGGGCAACATCACAGGCACGCTTTACAATATCGTTGCCGTTTGGGAGGGCGGACTTGCCATATACGGCGGCATCATTTCCGTCGCTCTGACTATCGCCGTCGTCTCGAAGATAAAGCATATCTCTTTTCTCAAAATACTCGATATGGGCGGTCACGCGGCCCTGCTCGGGCAGGCGATAGGCCGCTGGGGCAACTTCTTCAACGCGGAGGCGCACGGCGGGGAAACGACTGTTTTCTGCCGGATGGGCATCAAAAACTCGCTTGGCGTCACACATTATTATCATCCGACCTTTCTTTATGAATCGCTCTGGAACATCACTGGCTTTCTTCTTATTTGTCTGCTCCATAAAAAGGTCCGCAGAAAATATGACGGGCAGACTTTTTTGTGGTATGTGACATGGTACGGTCTCGGCCGCATGTTCATAGAAGGTCTGCGAACTGACAGCCTCTATATCGGAAACACGGGAATACGGGTATCTCAGCTTTTGGCGTTCTGCCTCTTTATCGGCGGCGCCGTAACGCTCTCGGTGATGAGATTTATGATTATAAAAAAGAATAGCCGCGCCGTGACTGCCGATACGGACGTGGCAGACAGTGTAGAGAGCGCAGACGGCGTGGAATGCTCCGTTGACAATGCGGAAGTAAGCACGGACAGCGTCGGCGAGGCTGACATCAAGAGCGGAGGGCAGGACGATGAGCGCGGAGATAATTGACGGCAGGGCGGTATCCGCCGCCGTGCGTGAACGCATAAAGAAAGCCGCCGAGGAAATGGATATAAAACCCGGACTCGCCGTTATCATAGTAGGCGACGACCCCGCGTCTCACGTTTATGTCAGGAACAAGAAGCATGGATGCGAGGAGGTCGGCTTCCGCTCGTGGGTATACGAGCTGCCGGAAAACACTCGCGAGGAAGAGCTTTTATCGCTCATAGACAAACTCAACGCGGAGCGCGACGTCCACGGCATACTCGTTCAGCTCCCTTTGCCCGATCACATAAACGAAGAGGCTGTGACCGAGCGCATTTCGCCGAAAAAAGACGTTGACGCCTTCAGCTCATATAACGCCGGAAGATTATTTAAGGGCGAACCGGGACTTATACCGTGCACCCCGCATGGAATAATGGTTATGCTCGAGCACTACGGGATAAGCGTGCGCGGGAAGCGCTGCGTTGTCGTCGGCAGGAGCAATATCGTCGGCAAGCCGATAGCGCAGCTCCTTCTGGCGGCGGACGGTACGGTAACGGTGTGCCATTCAAAAACTAAAGACCTTGCGTCCGTGACCCGAGACGCGGAAATTCTCGTATGTGCCGTCGGAAAAGCAAATTTCATTACGGCAGATATGGTAAAGCCGGGCGCCGTTGTGATAGACGTTGGCATGAACCGGAATGAAGAGGGCAAGCTCTGCGGAGACGTTGACTTCGCGCATGTTGCCGAAACAGCTTCATACATAACTCCGGTCCCGGGAGGGGTCGGACCGATGACGATTTCAATGCTGCTTGAAAATACGCTTCTTGCAGCAAGAAATATAACGAAAAACGAACAGAGGTAAAGACTATGACACTCGTTGTGCTCGCAGCAGGAATGGGCTCACGTTACGGCGGTCTCAAGCAGATCGACCCCATCACGGAGCATGGAAATTTCATCATTGATTTTTCCGTTTATGACGCAATACAGGCCGGATTTGACCGTGTCGTATTCATCATCAAGCCCGAAAACGAAGCTGACTTTGAAGAGACGATAGGCACGCGTCTGCGCGGCAAGATCAAGGTCGAATACGCTTATCAGAGACTTGACGATCTTCCGGAGGGTCTCACGATCCCCGAAGGAAGAACAAAACCGTGGGGCACGTCCCACGCACTGCTTTGCGCTGAAAAAGCCGTCGGCGGCGACGTATTCGCCGTTATCAACGCGGATGATTTCTACGGCAGAGAAATGTACATAAAGATAGCGGAGTTCCTCCGCGGCGTTAAGGAGAGGGGAGATAGCCGCCACTACTGCATGGTGGGCTATGTCCTCAAGAACACGATGTCACCGAACGGCACAGTCACGCGCGGCATCTGCAAGGCAAACGACGAGGGCAAGCTCACCTCCATTGTCGAGACGTTCAAGATACAGCCTAACGCCTCTATCCCCGAAGGCGCGGAATCGCTCGAAAACGGCGTATGGGTACCGCTTGACGAAAATTCGATAGTCTCCATGAACTGCTGGGGCATGACGGCGGACATATTCGACGAGCTCCGCGGGAACGTCATAAAGACGCTGACAGACCCCGACCGCGACCCGATAAAGTGCGAGGCGCTGCTTCCCACGGCCGTATACGAGATGATATGCGCGGGCAAGTGTGAGGTCGATATGCTCACGAGCAACGCTCACTGGTACGGCGTGACAGTCCGCGAGGATAAGCCGACCGTCGCCGCGGGCATAAAGGAGCTCATAAACGCCGGTGTTTACCCCGAAGACCTTTGGGCTTGACCTATACGGAGGACAAAACAAATGACTGTACTTGTTACGGGCGGCACGGGCTTTATCGGCTCGCATACCGTCGTTGAACTGCTCCTTGCGGGCTTTGACGTCGTTGTCTTTGACAACTTCTATAACAGCAAGCCCTGCGTCATAGACAGAATAAAGAAGATAACGGGTCGCGACTTCAAATTCTACGACGCCGATATGCTCGATCGCGCGGCTCTCGACAAGATCTTTGACGAGAACAAGATCGACGCCGCGATCCATTTCGCGGGTCTCAAAGCCGTCGGTGAATCAGTAAAAATTCCGCTCACATACTATTACAACAATATCGCGGGAACGATAAATCTCTGCGAGAGCATGGCGGCGCACGGCGTCAAGCGCATCGTTTTCTCATCCTCGGCGACAGTATACGGCGAACCCGAAAGCGTTCCCATGCGCGAGGATTTCCCGATAACGCACGCGACGAACCCTTACGGGGAGACGAAGATAATCATCGAGCGCATCCTCTCGGATCTCTGCAATTCCGACCCCGAGTGGAGCGCATGCTGCCTGCGCTACTTCAATCCTATCGGCGCGCACAAGAGCGGTCTCATAGGCGAGGACCCGATGGGAATACCGAACAACATCATGCCGCGCATACAGAAGGTCGCGATGGGAGAATGGGACGCCATAACGGTTTTCGGCACAGACTACGACACGCCTGACGGAACAGGCGTCCGCGACTACATCCATGTGACCGACCTCGCACAGGCGCATATAGCGGCGCTCAGACGCGCCTCCGCCGTTACGGGATGGGAGACGTACAACATCGGCTGCGGCAGAGGATATTCCGTCTTTGAGGTCATAGACGCATACGAGCGCGCATGCGGAAAGCCCATCAAGCGCGATATTCAGCCGCGCCGTGCTGGTGATATTGCCGTTTCATACGCAGACCCGACCCGCGCCAAAGAGGTGCTCGGCTGGGAGGCAAAGCTGACGATAGACGATATGTGCCGCGACTCCTACAACTTCAGAATAAAAAATCCGAAAGGATACGAGGACTGAAATGAGCGTTAAAAAGACTTCCTTCGGAAAAACGAAGGACGGTGTCTCCGTCACCGCCTACACGATGGACAACGGCTGCGGCATGTCTCTCACGTTTATCGACCTCGGCGCGACTGTAACATCTATCATAGTACCGGACAGAAACGGCGCTGGTGCCGACGTTGTCGGCGGATATGACGACCCCGATACATACCTCTCGTGCGTCGGATATCCCGGCGCTGTGCTCGGACGCTTCGGCAACCGCATCAGCGGCGCCAAGTTCACCCTTGACGGCGTCGAATATAGGCTCTACGCTAACGACAACGTAAGAAATCACCTTCACGGCGGCAAGGTCGGTTTCGACAGGCGAATGTGGGGCGTGAAGATATTAAATGACGGGGACGAACCCGAGGCGGAGCTTTCATATGTTTCTCCCGACGGTGAGGAAGGGTATCCCGGGACGCTCTGTGTCAAGGTGTATTACTCGCTTTCGAAAAAAGGCGAGTTCAAAATACGCTATACTGCCGTGACCGACAAAAAGACCGTCCTCAACCTGACGAACCACTCGTACTTCAATCTCTCCGGCTTTGAGAGCGACACGATTTTGGATCACGAGGTGATGATAAATTCCAAGGCATACCTCGAGGCAGACTCCGAGCTGATACCGACCGGCAGACTGATTCCTGTCGATGGTACGCCGCACGATTTCAGAACACCGAAACCTGTTGGCAGAGATATAGGCAGCGACGATGTCCAGCTCAAATACGGCAAGGGATACGACCACTGCTTTGTCCTAGAAAGTAACGGCGAGATCAGGCTTGCCGCGCGTGTGCGCGATCCCAAATCCGGGCGCGTTATGGAGGTCTATACAAATCAGCCGGCTGTCCAGTTTTACACTGGAAACTGCCTTGAGGAGACGGAGCCTCCGTATAAGGGCGGCGTCCGTAAGCGGAAAAACGCCGCGCTCTGCCTTGAGACTGAGCACTATCCCGACAGTCCCAATCATCCCGAGTTCCCGTCAACGGTGCTCGAGCCGGGACAGACATACGACTACACGACCGTATTTGCTTTTTCCGCACAGTAAAGAACGGCTTCGGTGACTTTATTGTGAAAGCAGTCGTTCCCGCAGAATTTGACAGCAAAACCGCAGGTTCGTTTCTCCGTGCGCTTGGCGCGTCCGGCACGCTTATAAAGCGTGTCAAGACGCGCCCGCACGGACTTACGGTATCGGGTGGAGACGCTGAGACACGGGACCTAACGGTACGCGATATTGTCAGGGCGGGGGAAACTGTCTTTTTTGATGACAGCGACACGTTCGAAGATGAAAACGAATACGTCTTTCCCGCCGACATACCGCTAGACTTTATTTATGAGGACGACGACGTTTTCGTCGTAAACAAGCCCGCCGGTATGCCTACGCACACGTCGCACGGGCACTATATGGACACGCTTGCCAATGCGCTCTGTCATGAGTACAAAAAGCGAGGGGTGCCGTTCGTTTTCCGTGCGGTCAACAGGCTCGACGCAGATACGAGCGGCGCCGTTCTGCTTGCAAAGAGCCGTCTTTCCGCTTACCGCC
>CANRKP010000052.1 GCA_947631245.1 uncultured Clostridia bacterium | reverse complement strand
TCGCGGAGTGGAGCAGTCTGGTAGCTCGTTGGGCTCATAACCCGAAGGTCGTAGGTTCAAATCCTTCCTCCGCAACTACAACAAAGGGCATCCGAAAGGGTGCCCCTTGTTGTAGTTATTGAATGTATTTATACCCGCTGCCTCTGCGTCATGAGACCAGCGAGCGTTGCTCGTTGGGACGCGTTGCCGAGCGCCGCCTGTGGCGGATACAGCGAGGCAAAAGCGGGCGCAGCGGTCGAAAAAGCCGAGGAAAAGGCGCGGATGCGCCCCGAGAGCTTTTTCGGGCACCGCAAGCGGCGCTCCGCGATAACCCGAAGGTCGTAGGTTCAAATCCTTCCTCCGCAACTAATTAAAACGGTGTCCCGAAGGGACGCCGTTTTAATTTGCTGTGAAAAATTCATATTACACTATGTCATATTATCGGCAAAAATGTAGTCAAGCATGCATGTAATATATGGCTGTTTTTGCCGATAACGGCATATAAAATGATGCTGTAACGAATTTTAATATTTCACGACCTGCTGATTCGTGATCAACATCCCCAAAGCGTTCTTGACCCCATTTTGACCCCAATTCGCATTTGTTTTGATCGGGCGCTTTTTTCAGTCAAAAATTGCCCCCGGTTCTGCCGTGGGAGCGACAGAACCGGGGACGTAATATGGACGGTTTTCTTTTATTTATAGAGCGGACCGTAGTTTTCGCAGGCGAGAAGGTCGGCCGCGCCGCGGTCGCGCGTTCCGAAGCTCGACCAAACGTGAGGGCGGAAAATGCGTTCGTCACTGACGTTGTGCATAGTGACCGGTATACGCAGCATCGAGGCGAGTGTGATGAGTTCCGCACCGACGTGACCGTAAACGGTGACGCCGTGGTTCGCGCCCCAGTTTGCCATGACGGAGTAGACGTCCGTGAATGCGTCCTTGCCGGTGAGTATCGGGCAGAACCATGTCGTCGGCCAGGTTGGGTCCGTGCGGCGGTCTATGACGTTGTGTATCCCGTCCGGCAGGTCGGCGGTGTATCCTTCTGCAAGCTGGATCACGGGACCGACGCCCTCGACAATGTTCAGACGGAGCATCGTCACGGGCATTTCGGCGTGACAGCGGAAGTGGCTCGAGAATCCGCCGCCGCGGAAGTATTCGTAGTTCGCGCGGCACCAATCTGTCGCGTCGAGGCATGCCTTGATGTCCGCCTGCGTCATCTCCCAGTACGGCTTCATGCAGCCTTCGCCCCGCTCATTTTTGGAGGCTCCGCTGCCGTCAAGCGCAGTTGCGCCCGAATTGATGAGATGTATAAAGCCGTCCTTTGCTTTTCCTTCCGGACGGATGCCCGTCACTCGTTCGCACGCCTCGGGGCTCCAGTACGTTCTGACGTCGTGGAAACACGGCGCGGAGCCGGAAACGAGCGTTCCGAGCAGCATCGAAAGACCGTTGCACACGTCGTTTTCGGTGGCAAACGGCGTTGGCGCCTTTGGTCCGTTCCAGTCGAATGTCGAGGCAAGGATCGCTTCGGAAAAGTCTGCGTTCGGGAGCCAGTCCGTCCACTGACGCTGCCCCTGAAAGCCGCCGGCAACGGCGTTTCTGCCGAGCGCCTCTTCATGCCATCCCATCTCGTCGAGCTTTTCGTTCCCGAACATTATGTCGCGCATAATGAGGGTCATTTTCACGATAAATTCCCAGTCTCCGTCGGGCGGAACGACCTTTGAGCGCGTGATTATCTCGGGCAGAGTTTTACCGGCGTTGCAGTCGAAGCCTTCGCGGCAGTTTTCCTTTGCCCATGCAAGCGCTCGCTCATATTCGTCGAGATCGTATATTCCGAGCGTCAGCCGGCGCAGGATCTCGACCTCGTCTACCCATTCCGCGCGCATGCCGAAGTATTTCTGTAAAACGTCTGCGTCGCAGTAGCTGCCCGCGATGCCCATCGCGATCGCACCGATGTTCACATAGGAGCGGTTCTTCATCCAGCCGACGGCGACTGCGCCGCGCGCGAAGAGGAGCAGCTTTTCCTCGACGTCCGCGGGGATCGAGGTGTCTTTTGCGTCCTGAACGTCGTGACCGTATATCGCGAACGCGGGCAAGCCGCGCTGCGCGTGAGCAGCCATGACGGCGGCAAGATAGACGGCGCCGGGGCGCTCGGTCCCGTTGAAGCCCCAAACCGCCTTTATCGTGTTCGGGTCCATGTCGAACGTTTCCGTGCCGTAGCACCAGCAGGGCGTGACGGACAGCGTCGCCGTGACGTTCTCCTTCGAGAACTGCTCCGCAACGCGTGCCGCCTCGGCGCCTCCGCCGATTGTGGTGCAGCCGACGACGCACATCACGGGCGTGCCGTCGGGATACCGGAGCTTTGAGCTGATGAGGTCCGCCGCGGCGCGCGCCATTGACATGGTCTGCTCCTCAAGGCTTTCTCTGACGCCGCCCCATCTGCCGTCGATGACGGGACGGATGCCGATTTTGGGATAGTTCATGTTGTGTCCTCCTTATATTTTGTTCTTAAACAACGCCTTTTTTTAAAAGAATGTTTGCGTAGATCGCAGTTTCGCCGGTGGCGACGATGCAATAGGCCTTTTTTGCGCGTTCGTAAAACGCAAATCTCTCTGTCATTTCGATTTCGCAATTGTCGGGCGAGTGCTTTTTAAGAATGGCGCGGTACTCATTCCAAATCTCGGGTACAGTATCGTCGCCGGCAGGTACGCTCATAAGCGCAACGGGTCTCTCGACGTACTGGTCGAGCGGCATGAGAGTGAGCACAGCGTCAAGCAGCGCGGGCACGGAGTGACCGTCCGCGCGGACAACGACGGCATTGCTGCATGCGCCTATGCTTTCCGCGGGAAAGTTGCCGTCTCCGATAACGATCTCGTCGCCGTGTCCCATCTCCATTAAAATTTTCAGAAGTTCGGGAGATATGATGGAGGGTATGTTTTTAAGCATTGGGATGTCCGTCCTTTCATATGTTAAAAATATGACTATATTTTTATTTGCCCCTATTTATAATTATACTCTTGCCACGGCGGCGGGTCTTGGATTATAATAGTATAGACATGGACGATATTCACTTTTTGTTTTTTCGGGAGGCACCATGCGCTTTTTGTCATATCACGAACGAAGGACGCGCGGGACGTTTGATTTTCCGATAGAGCTTTATCATGTCGACGCCTCGCATCCGCGATATGAAATGCCGTTTCACTGGCATATGGAGACGGAACTTCTGCTCGTGAAAAGCGGCAGCTTTTGCCTTATTGCAGACGGCGGGGAGAGAATTATCGGGGCGGGGCAGTCCGTCTATATTCCGTCGGGCGTCGTCCACGGCGGGGTCCCATCGGACTGCACATACGAATGCGTCGTTTTTGACGCGAACCGCTTTTTCGAGGACAGCAATATCCTAAGAAAAAGGTTCGCCGATGCGTTCGGCGGAAGTCAGACTGTGAGAATATTTTCACCCGACGGGCGCGAAGGCGAGGTGATCCTCGACATCTTCGACGCGATGGGGGCAGGCGGCGTCGGATACGAATTTGAAACGATAGGCTCGCTGTGGCGGCTTTTGGGGCTTCTTTTGCGCGAACGCCCCGAGGAAAGCTCCCGCACCTCCCATCCGCACGCGGGCGCAAGCCATGCCGAACAACTCAAGGACGTTTTAAGGATGATACGTTCCGACTACAAAAAGGAGCTCACGCTTGACGACCTCGCGAGGCGCGCCGGCATGTCGCCGCGGTATCTTTGCCGCGTCTTTAGGACGGTGACAGGGCATACGCCCGTCGACTATCTGAATTATTACCGCGTCGAGTGTTCGGCGGAGCTTTTGCGCGGGACTGACGAGAGCATAACGGAGATAGCGCTTTCGTGCGGATTTTCGGACCCGGGCTATTTTTCGCGGACGTTCCGCCGCCATAAGGGCTGTTCCCCGAGCGAGTACAGGAAAAGCGCCGAAAAATAAGACGAAAATTTTATTCTTTTTCTGTTGACAAGGGCGTGCTTTTGTGATATTCTTGTCTCGAAGAAAAGGGCACACATCGATGTGTGCCTTAATTACGGCGGAAAAGTAAATCGTTTTAGATTTGCTTTTTTGAATGACTGTCCTTTGATCCTTTATTAATAAAAACGGAGGAAAAATGAACATGGCAGAAAAAAAGATACCCGAAAAGATGCAGGGCGCGATACTGCCCGGTAACTCGACGGTCGAGCTCCGCGAATTTGACGTGCCAGTGCCCGGGCACGGGCAGGTGCTCGTTGAGACGAGGGCGACGACGATCTGCGGCTCCGACATACGCTGCATCTACCGCGAGCACACGGGAAAAGGCGCCGAGGGCTACATCCCCGGTATGATAGCGGGGCATGAACCGTGCGGCGTTATCGTCAGCGAGGGCGAGGGATGCCGCCGCTTCCACGTCGGCGACCGCGTTATCGTCTATCACATCTCGGGCTGCGGCGTCTGCTACGACTGCCGCCGCGGATATTACATATCGTGCAAGAGCGAATACCGCGCTGCATACGGCTGGCAGAGAAACGGCGGTATGGCGCCATACATCCTCTGCGACGAAAAGGACCTGATCCTTCTGCCCGACGAGCTGACGTACAAGGACGGCGCGCAGGTCGCGTGCGGCTTCGGAACGGTATACGAGGCGATAGACAAGATTGGCATTTCGGGTGCTGACGCCGTGCTCGTCACAGGGCTCGGTCCCGTCGGGCTCGCGGCGCTGATGCTCTGCCGCGCGATGGGAGCCAAGACCCTGATCGGCGTCGAGCTGAACGATTACAGGATAGAGCTCTGCAAAAAGCTCGGCCTTGCCGACTACGTCTTTAAATCAGACGACACGGCGCTCGACAACATCCTCGCGGTCACGGGCGGTCACGGTTGCGAGCGCGCCATAGATTCGTCCGCGTCGGACCCAGGCCGTGTGCTCGCGATAAGGGGCACGCGCGAGTGGGGCAAGATCGCATTTGTCGGCGAGGGAGGGACGTGCTCATTCACGCCGAGCCCCGATATCATCCACGGGCAGAAGACGATATACGGCTCGTGGGTCACGAGCCTTTGGAAGATGGAGGAGCTCGTCGAGCTGCTCGTCAGATGGGGCATCCATCCCGAGGACCTTATCACGCATGAATATCCGCTCGAGCGTGCGGGAGAGGCTTACGCGCTTATGGCGTCCGGAAAATGCGGCAAGGTCGCGGTGACATTCCCGGGGAAATAAAATGAAGGCACCGACATACAAACTCAGAAACGGCGCCGAAATGCCCGTCATCGGGCTCGGAACGTTCGGCTCGGACAAATATACCGCCGAGGAAATTGCGAACGCGGTTTACGGCGCGGTGAAGTACGGCTACCGCTTAATAGACTGCGCCGAGGTCTACGGCAACGAGCGCGAGATAGGCGGCGCGCTCGGCAGGCTATTTGCCGACGGCGTTGTAAAGAGGGAAGAGCTGTTCGTTACCTCGAAGGTGTGGAACGACCATCACGGCTGCGTCGCCGAGGCGTGCGAGCGCTCGCTTGACGCGCTCGGACTTTCGTATCTCGACCTTTACTTTATCCATTGGCCTTTCCCGAACTATCACGCGCCGGGCTGCGACGGCGACGCGAGAAATCCCGACTCAAAGCCCTTTTCGGCAGACGAATTTATTTCGACATACAGGCAGTGCGAGGAGCTTTGCCGCCGCGGGCTCATCAAAGCTATCGGCATTTCAAATATGACGGTGTCGAAGCTCGAGGCGACGCTGCCTCGGATGGAGATCATGCCTTCGGCGCTCGAAATGGAGCTCCATCCGGCGCATCAGCAGCCGGAACTGTTCCGATACGCCCTCGAACACGGCATAAGACCCATCGGCTTCTGCCCGCTAGGTTCGCCCTCCCGCCCCGAGCGCGACCGCACGTCGGAGGACATCGCGGCGATGCAGATGGAGGAGATCGTGAAGATCGCGGACGCGCACGGCGTCCACCCCGCGTGCGTGTGCCTAAAGTGGTCGGTTCAGTCGGGGGCCGCGCCGATACCGTTTTCCGTCAAGGAGGCGCAGTATAAGTCAAACCTCGACTGCGTCTGTTCCGACCCGCTGACGGAGGAAGAGATGGAGACGATACGCCGCGCGGACAAAAACTGCCGCCTCGTCAAAGGGCAGGTGTTCCTCTGGGAGGGGGCGGAGGATTGGCGCGAGCTTTGGAAATAAGCGCGCGGACATTGAAAACCGACTGTACATAAACAAAACGGGCAGCCCCGAGACGGGCGCCCGTTTTGTATTTTCATACCGTTGTTTCGCGTTTATTTTCCGAGCGTAACGGAATTTATTCCGAGAAGGGAAGCCGTTTTTTCAAAGAGCGCCGCGTTGTGTCCCGTGCTCATTGCGAAATGGTGTGTCGGAGCCTCGGCGAACCATTCGTCCATGAAGCTGTCGGGGTCTTTCGAAAATTTGACCGGCGTCTGCGTGTTTCCTATTGTCATAATTCTGCCGTCTGTCGCCTGCGCCTCGGTTATAATGAGCTTGAGTTTGCCGTCAACGGTCTGCGTGCAGCCGAGATTTGTGACAGGTCCCGCCTTTACCTTTGCTTCAACGGAAATTCCGCTGCCCTGTTTGCCGTGATACAGTCCCATGCCTCGCAGAATAGGCTTGCCGTCTGCAATATCGAGATGAAAAGGCCCGTCATGCCCGCACAGTATCGTGCCGTCTATATAATCTGTGACTACTATCTCGCAAAAAGAGCCGCCTTTGCCCGCGATGTCGCATATTTTCATGGCAAGGCAAGTCTTGAGATCCCCCTCGCCGGCGCATGGAATCCCTTTTGCAGTCAGGAGAGAATGACCTACGATAAAACCGCTCTGTATCCGCTCGTAATCGCTCCCCGGTGCGCCGTGATAATAATATGTCAGCGCATCGAGCCCGTATTCGAGAACGAGGCGTTCCTGTGCGGCCGCGACTTTCGCGGACCAGTCAAGCTGTTCGTCGCTCGGAATCCGAGCGAGAGGGTCTGAGGCGTCTGCCTCTCCAATCGTAAAAAAGTCGGAGATCTCACGGCGTTTTTCTTTTACCTCATCATCTGTCACGCAGCGAAGTAAGCGGTCAAGGTCGCACATCTCAAGGATTTCTATGTGCGCGCCGGTCTCTGATGAGAACATTGTAAAGTCGCTGTACATATCGAGCATTCCGCCGTATGTGTTGCCGAGAAAGCCGAAGCGGGCACAGGACAAATTCCGCTTTATGGCGGCGGCCTTTACCCATTCGCCGATCTCTTTCCATGCACGCACCGCCTCCGGTCTTCCGGAGGTGTTTTCGTCAGTCATAGAGATCTCGGGCGTGTAGCCAAGACCGAGCAGCCCGTTGATTATACGGCAGCTTATTTTTGATCTGTGGAGTGCATTTGAAAGCTCGGGCACGGGACATGCGCCGCAATGCGCGAGCCATTCTCCGGTCGTTGTGCGGTCGTAGTTTATGCGCGCTGTCGGCTGAAGATTGAGTATTACCGTAAACGCCCGGCAGATCTTATGGACGGGAAGTATCGATGCGCTTGTGACATATGTGCCTGCGTGTGCAAAGATAATGTCCACATTATGTTCGTTAAAATATTCTCCTGCGCGGCGTCCCTCTTCTTCGCAGTCAACAAGTCCGTAAAAATATACGTTGGCATCGTATTCGGAGGAGATCCTGTCCGCAATAAACCGACCGTACTCCGTTATCCTCTCGCGAAGCCCGGGAAATTGCTCCCAATAGCACCGCAGTCCCATGGTGTAAATGCCTACGCGCGCACGCTTCTGTTCTTTGATTCGTTTCATTTTCCTCTGCCTGTTATAGCTGCCGGGAAGCGAACCCTCACCGGTTTTCGACGGCGTATCAACGCCCGTGCTGCGTCAATACCCCGGCATTCTCCTTGCCCGAACGATGATACGGCGCCGAAAACTGCGAAGCACTCCACGTGGGATGATTTTCGAATGATTTTGTGCGCGTCGGATTTCGCCTTGCTGGACGCAAGGTGAAATCCGACGGAGCTTTAGCTTGCTAAAACTCTGAAAAGCGCCCGCGTGGAGCGGTGAAGTTCGCCTCCCGTCAGCTATATTAATGAATTGTGATACTGATATTATTATACATGACTTTCGTCAAAAAAACAATGTATTCGGACAAAAAAAATATATCGTTTTTATTTTTTGATGGGCACGGATAAATCAAAAATATTATATGTACATATTGACACAATCCGCTTTTCATGATATACTTGAAATAGATAAATCGATTTATATTATGGTCGATACGATATGCAGAAAAAAAGCAGAACGTTTATAAAGTGCGTGTGTGTTTCTCTTGCGCTCTCTTCCTTGCTTGCGGCAAATTCGTGCTCGCCCGGAAGGGGCGGGGCCGAGGCAACGGGAGACGTTGGCGGAAGTGACGCTGCCGAGACCGCGCCCGGGAACATGGACGAAACCGAAGAAAACCTCCCCATCATAGGAGAGGCGCAGAGACTGCCTCAGGGAGAGATACCGCTCTTCAAGAATGTGAGCGTACATGACCCTTCCGTAACGAAGGCCGGCGATTTTTATTATATAATCGGCTCTCACATGCAGGCGGCAAAGTCGCGTGACCTCATTATGTGGGCGTCCGTTTCCACGGGTCCCGATAACACGCCGCTCTTCGAGGGCAAGCTCAAGGACGAACTCAAGCCTGCCATACAATGGGCAAACAACGAGCTTTATTGGGCTGCCGACTGGATACAGCTGCGCGCCGACGGAAAGTTTTATATGTATTACTGCGTGTCGAAGGGAGATTCGCCGCAGAGCTGCATCGGAATAGCCGTCGCAGACGATATAGAGGGACCCTATAAGGACACAGGTATAATAATCAAATCCCCGGACGGCGCTTATGACGCTTCAAGGATGCCGAACGCGGTCGACCCGCAGGCCTTTTATGATAAAGACGGCAGAATGTGGCTTGTCTACGGCTCATATTCGGGTGGAATATTTATCCTTGAACTCGACCAGAACACGGGGAAGCCAAAGCCGGGGCAGAGTTACGGAACGAAGCTGACAGGAGGACTTCACACGCCGATCGAGGGGGCATATATAATCTACAGCCCCGAAACGGACTACTATTATCTTTTCACCTCGTTCGGTGGACTTTCCTATAACGACGGCTACAATATGCGCGTTTCACGCTCAAAATCCCCGACGGGACCGTATACGGATTACGAGGGACAGGCGATGATAGGCGCCGCGAGCGGAAGCACGACGGCGTTCGATACTTCAAAGATACAGAATTTCGGTCTGAAGCTGTTCGGAAACCATATATGGCGAAAGGCGGAGGGCGACACAGGAAAGGGAAGACAGGGATACGTCTCGTCGGGACACAACTCTGCATATTACGATGGCGAAACGGGAAGGTATTTCCTCATATTCCACACGAGGTTTCCGGGCGAAGGCGAGGTCCACGAGGTAAGAGTCCACCAGATGTTCATGAACGAGGACGGATGGCCTGTTGTGGCTCCGTGCCGCTATTCGGGCGAGACGATAGGCAATTACACGGGCGAAAACATCATAGGGGACTACAAATTTATAAATCACGGGCACGAGATCACAAAGAACATAGTCAAATCGAGCGAGATAACGCTCCGCCCGGACTACACAGTCGTGCGCGACGGAGAAACCGTCGGCGAGTGGAGACTCAGGGACGGGCATATGGCGGAGCTCACAGTTGACGGGGTGACATATAAAGGCGTGTTCCTGTTCCAGTACGATCCCGTGACGGGCGCTTATACTATGACGTTTTCGGCATCGAGCCGAGGTGGAGCTACTATCTGGGGAATCCAAATCTACGAAAGATAAAAAATAAAAGGAGTTAAAACGAAAATGAACAAGCAGGAGTATCTCGAGCTTATCGACCGCGTCATCAGTGAAGGGAAGTATAAGGATGACTGGGCGTCTCTCGCCGACCATCCCGTGCCGAAATGGTATTCTGACGCGAAGTTCGGCATCTTCATACACTGGGGCGTTTTCTCGGTGCCGGCGTATTCGTATGAATGGTATCCGCGCCACATGTATATAAAGGGTACGCGCGAATATGAGCATCATGTAAAAACATACGGCACGCAGGACAAGTTCGGGTATAAGGACTTCATACCAATGTTCCGCGGCGAAAAATTCGACGCGGACGCATGGGTCGACCTGTTTGCGCGGGCGGGAGCGAAGTATATGACGCCTGTTGCGGAGCATCACGACGGCTTTCAGATGTACGACAGCGAGCTTTCCCGCTGGAACGCGTCGAAGATGGGACCGTGCCGCGACGTCCTCGGCGAGCTGAGGGACGCGGCTGAACGCCGCGGGATAAAGTTCTGCACGTCGTCGCACAGGGCGGAGCATTGGTGGTATTTCAACGGCGGCAGAAAAATAGAAGATTCGGATGTAAACGATCCTGAATATGAAGATTTCTACGGTCCCGCGGTATGGGTCGAGGAATACAGCCACCCGTATTCTCCTGCCACAAATTCGCTGTACGCTCCCCATCCGGACGAGGCGTTCCTCGACGATTGGCTTGCGCGCACATGCGAGCTTATAGACAAGTACAGACCGGGACTCATATACTTTGACTGGTGGATACTCAACGCGTCGTTTAAGCCGTACCTCAAGAAGTTTGCCGCTTACTACTACAACAGAGCGGAAGAATGGGGACAGGAGGTCACGATAAACTACAAGTTCAACTCGTTTTTATATACCTCCGGCGTATATGATATAGAGCGAGGGCAGTACAGCTCGATATCTCCAAGACTGTGGCAGAACGATACGGCGATAGCGAAGAACTCATGGGGATATACCGACAACAACGACTACAAGAGCGCAGACAGCATCATATGCGACCTGATAGACGTTGTAAGCAAAAACGGCTGTCTCATGCTGAACGTCGGTCCGAAGGCGGACGGAACTATCACGGAAGAGGAAACGAAGGTCCTGCTTGAAATCGGAGACTGGCTTTCCGTAAACGGCGAAGGCATCTACGGGTCCACGTTTTGGAGAATGTACGGCGAGGGTCCGACCAAGATCCCCGAAGGGTCGTTCCAGGATACGGAGCGCGGCAGCTTTACGCCCGAGGATATAAGGTATACGTTCAAGAACGGAAGCGTGTACGCCTATGTGCTCGCCTGCCCGAACGACGGAAACATAGTGATGAAGGAACTCAGACATAACGTGAACTTTGATCTTGATATTATCGTAAAGAATGTGACGCTCCTCGGCTTCGGCAGCGAAAGCATGAAGTGGGAGAGAACGGAAAAAGGGCTTGAAATAAAGCTAAGCGACGGCGTAAGGTCGAGCCGCCCGATATGCTTTAAGGTCGATATCGACTGACAGACATAATAAAACCTCCGCCCCGAGTATCCCTTTAGAGGATGCCCGGGGCGGAGGTTTTTTCGCCGCTTATTTTAATTGAGATCAGTGCTTTTTCCTTGAGAAGACGTAGGCTCCGGAAGCGGCGGCTGCCATAGCGAAAGCGACTGTCAGAACGCCTGTCTGCGGCGCGTGGTCGGGCTTGCTGCCGGTGTTGCCGGTGTTTCCAGTGTTGCCGGTATTGCCTGTGCTGCCCGTCGTGTCAGCGGTGCCTGTGGTGTCGGAAGTGTCCTTCTCGCCGGTATACGCGGCGAGGGCGGCGACGTCGTCTTTAGAAAGCGCGCGGTTGTAGATTCTCAGGTCGTCCATAGAGCCGTAGAACTGGGCGCCGTTATTCGGTCCGCCGCCGATGAAGAAGTTTTCAAAGTTGACGCCGGGGAAGTCGTTGTCGATGAAGGCGTGATGCTCTTCTGCAAAGACCTTTTCCTCGAGCACCTCGCCGTTTTTATAGAAGGTGACTACATGATTTTTCATGTCGGCGGTGATAGTTATGAGCACCCATTCCGTACCGACGACGTTTTCCGCCTCTGTCCACCAGTTCCACTTGCCCCAAAGACCGTTGAGCTCGGGTGAGATCTGTTCAGTGCCGGTCACGTTGAAATTCATTGCGGAAGCGTCCCAGTCTCCCTTTGTATGAATAACAATGGAGGCGTCGGTCGTTGTGGGATCGTTGAGCTTCATCCACACCGACATCGTGAAGTTCTTGAGCGTGCCGAGCTTCGAGTTTTCGACGGTGAGCATAGCTTTGCCGTCAAACTTAACGGCTCCGCCGACCTTTCCCTCGGTCGCCTCGAATGCGGCGCTCGCGGTGCCGTTCGCGCCTTTTTCGTCTTTGCCTGCGTTTGCGGGATCGTCAAACGTGTAATGCGCGACAAGCCCCGAGTCTATATCGGCGGCTGCCGATACGGACGGGACCATAAGCGCACATAACGTCACGACCGCAACAAGCAGCGCTGTGAGTTTTGCTTTCTTCATTCTCGTTTTTCTCCTTCTCGAAAAGGAAATATTTCCGCAGAGACGCCCCTGCGGTTCTTATAAATCAAGAATATCACATTAATCGATTAATGTCAAGTGCTTTCGAAAATATTTTTAACATTTTAACCGAAAACCAAACTATTATATAAAAAGAGCATTGACTAATATGTGCAAAGAAATAAAACATAATCAGCTCGAAAAGTGCTTTTTGAAGAAAACTGCATTAATCGATTATTATATGACCGTTCCGGGACGAAGCGGCGCGGCGCACGGCTTCAAAAAAAAGATATGCCCGCGCGGCAAATCACCGCGCGGGCATAGCGGTTTTTTCTAAAGCGGGTTATCTCTTCCTCTTTACCGAGGCGACGCCGAATACGGAGACTATCGCTGCGACCGCAGCACACGCGCCGAGCGTGGAGCCGCAGCCGCCGTCTTCTTTTCCGCCGTCTGCTTCCGTGGACGCGCTGCCGCTGTCCTTGGAAGCGTCCGTTTCAACCGGCTTGGGAGCGTCTGTAACGTCCTTTTCAGGCTCGGTCTCAGGCTCTGTTTCGGGCTCGGTCTCAGGCGCGACGTACGAGTCGCCCGCGAGCGCCTTTACCTCATCGGCGGAGAGGCATCTGTCGTAAAGTCTGAAATCGTCCATCTCACCGGGGAAGAAGCGCTGGAGAGTGTCGCTGCTGTTCCATGCGCCTATCGAGAATTTGTCAAAGCTGATGCCGGGATATTCGGAGCCGTCGAGATTCCCCATAAACGGGCATTCGTGAGCGAGAGCTCCGTTTATATACGTCAGAACCATGCCTTCCTCGAAGTCGGCGACTACCGTAACGAGCTTCCATTCGCCGCCCACGAGCGCGTTATCGTCTGTTGTATGGTCTCCGAGCCACTGGTTCCACATATAGTCAACGTCCGCGGCGACCTGATTTTTTGAGGTCACCGTCATGTGCATGACGCCGCCTTCCCAGTTATGACCGGAGCAGACGGAGACAAGCTCGGATTCCGGCCGCTCGTCTTCTGAAATTTTCAGCCAAACAGATACCGTGTACTTGAGG
>CANRKP010000051.1 GCA_947631245.1 uncultured Clostridia bacterium | reverse complement strand
AGTACGGCGCATCGACGATCTCGGACGCGTCGTCATACCCAAAGAGATCAGACGAACCATGCGTATCCGCGAGGGCGACCCGCTCGAGATTTACACAGACAGAGACGGAGAGGTCATATTTAAGAAATATTCCCCTATCGGTGAGCTCACGACATTTGCGGCGCAGTATGCGGAGACGCTTCACAAGACATGCGGGCTCGCCGTCGTTATCTGCGATCGAGACGCCGTAATCGCCTCCGCGGGCGTTTCCAAAAAGGAATACGCGGAGCGCAAGCTCTCCGCAGAACTCGAAGAAATAATAGAGTCCCGCCAAACTTACAAATACAACGAATTTTCCGCCGACGCTAAGAAATACTACGTCGTCGACGGCTCCGCGCATCACATTCGCGTCGCCGTTCCGATAATAAGCGAGGGCGACCTTGTCGGCTGCGTCGCCTCCGTCGCCGTCAGCGACGAGGCGGAGACGCCCGTCAACGAAGAGATCGAGACAAAGCTCGTAACGACCGCCGCGTCATTTTTAGGTAAGCAGCTTGAAGCGTAACGACGATATTTCATCCCGCCGCGCGGATGGTACCGCATCCCCATCCGCACCGTCCTCTCCGCGCGCCGCCTCCGGCGCTCCCTGCGGGAGAGAGGGCGCTATGCTGTTCGAGCATATGTGCCGCACGCGCCGCGAGCCCGTGCCCGCCGTCAAGCGCGCGGACGGCACCGTCGAATGCATCCCCTCTCAGTGCTGCCGCGACTGCGGCGACGGCCTTTTCTGAAAAGCGCCGCGAGGCGGGAACGGTATGCTTCCGTTCCCGCCTCGCCTGCCGTTTTACGCGAAAAACGACGCGTTCGCTATCGTCATGATATATGGTCTGTTCCTCCCCGCCCAGCACGTCTTCCTTATAGACGACGCGCAGAAGAAAAGAATGTCGTCCCGCGTGCGGAACCCCTCCATGCATATTTTCGCCGCCTTGACGCTCTCCGCCGTCGGTTCTCTGTAAACGGAGCCGGAATATGCGGGAGTGAACTGTATTCCGTGCTTCATATCGAAGATGACGCCGTAGACAGTGTCGGGATACATAGACGAGTCGACCCGGTTGTATACGACCGTGCCGACCGCGAGCTTGCCCTCCATTGGCTCGCCGCGCGCCTCCGCGCTTATTATGCGCGACAGCCAAAACAGCTCGTCCTTATCATAAAAATCGTTGCCGGACAAAACCGGGGCAGCTTTGCCCGAAACATTCACTCTCATCTCAGCATCTATCCACTCGACATCGAGCGAAAATGCTTTTGCAAGAGGGCGAACGGCAACCATAAGCTCTTCCCCGTCGACGCGGCTCTCGTAGCCTCCGTAAAGCACGCGTCCGTTCGCCTCTATGTACGCGTCGCCGACCTTTGCAGTCACCGTCATGCCGCCAAATTCCGCCGACTGTACCCTGTGCTTTTTGTCCCACGACACTACGGCTTCACCGCCCGTCACCGCCCGGCAGAACGCGCCGAAAGGAACGCGCGTGACCCCGTCGGAAACGACGCACCTCTCCCGCTCAAAAGACCCCCCGTTTATGAAAACGGACACGCCCCCCGGCGGCGGCAACTCGACTTCCTCACGCTTTTCCTCCATGACCTGCACCGAGCCCGCGGGCGCGGCTGCCGTGCTGAAGCTCGCGTCGACCCCAAGCGTCATCGCGGCAGAAAGCGACACGAGCAAAGCGGATGTCAGCGCGCGGCGCACGACCTTTTTCATTTTTTCTTCATTCATAAGATCTCCTTCCTTTTTGTTTGCTTTTCCGTATCTATTTTATATCACACATCGCGCCACGCCGCCGCTCGAAACTCCGTCAGACATCGCGTCGATTTTGCGCGCCGCCGCCGAATTTGCGTCGCGGAGCTTTATTTTTTTCCGCTGTCATGCGATTTCCCGCGACCGATTATCCCCTCGGGAGGGCATACCTCGCGCCGCATCAAAAACAGGCACGCGACGTTCACCGTCGTCATCAGCCCCGCCGTTATATCGGAGGCGAGCCACACCGACGGCGGCGACATGACGGAGCCGCAAATTATCATTATTATATAGGCCGCCGTGAATGCCGCAGCATATCCGCGTCCTTTGCCGAAATACAAAAGCGCCGTTTTCGCATAATAATGCTGAGACAAAAGCGTCGCCAAAACGAACACGAATACCGACAGCGACAGCGCCCACGCCGCGCCGCCTCCGAGCACGGAAACAAACGCGCCCGCCGCCGTCGACATCGGGTCCTCCCATAAAACGAGCCTGCCGCCGCCCGCGGAAAGCACCGCGAGCGCCGTCAGAGTGCATATGACCAAGGTGTCCGCGAACACCTCGAATATTCCGAGACACCCCTGCGCCTCGGGCGAATGAGCGTCCGCGCACGCGTGAGCCGTCGGGGATGTTCCGGCGCCGGCTTCGTTTGTGATAACGCCTCTGACGACCCCGTACCGAATCGCCGACGCAAAAAGATACCCTCCGACGCCGCCTGCAGCCGCCCTCGTTGAGAACGCGTCTTTAAAAATTGCCGCCAGCGCCGCGGGGACCGCGTCCCGGCACACGAATATGACCGCGGCGCACATGAAAATGTAAAGCGCCGACACCGCCGGTATCATAAATACCGTCACCGAAGAAATGCGCTCGGCGCCGCCCGAGACCGCAGCGAATGTCAGAACGGCGAGTACGACGCCGACCGCGACGGGTCTGACGCCGAGCGTTTCCGAGACGGAATCCGCCGCCGCGTTCACCTGAAGCACACCCCCGACCGTGAACGAATTTATCACGCACAGAACGGCGAACACGCCGCCGAGGATCTTCCCCGCTCTGCCGCCGACGCCGTCCTTAATATAAAAAGGCGCGCCTCCGTAATAGCCCGACTCCCCTCGCCTCCTGTGGCGGACTGCCAGCGCGGTTTCGGCGTATTTGACCGACATCGCAATAAACGCCGCCGCCCACATCCAAAATACCGCGCCCGCACCTCCCGACGCGATCGCGGCACAGACGCCGGTGATATTCCCGACACCGAGCGTTCCCGCGAGCGCCATAGACGCCGCGCGGACCGGTGATATGCCGTCTCCCCGCTTTGACAGCATGAGAGAAAACGTGCGCGCCGGATGAAGAACGTAAAACCACCTGAGGCGGCACGCGAAGTAAAGCCCTGCCAAGATCAGCGCCGGAGGCATCACCCACCCGAGCAGCGTCGAAAACGCTTCAAAAAATTTCATGCTCCCGCCTCCCGAAAAAATACCTTCCCGTCAATAGTTATGCGGCGCATATGCACAATATCACACTATTTTTCTCTTTGTATCCACATTTTTATTGTTCAATATAACCTATGCGGGAAATAAAATGTAAACTAAATGTGAACAATACGAAATGGTCTTGATTTTTTGCCCGCACTTATATAAAATAGTATCGTAAGTTTAGCACTCACATTGTCCGAGTGCTAAACATCCCCCGCACAACGCCCGAAAGGGCAATCTGTGCGCCCGAGTTTAACAACAATGAAGGAGGACTTCAGAAATGAAAATCAAACCGCTTTTTGACCGTGTGGTCGTAAAGGCAACCGAAGTCGAGGAGACGACTGCCGCCGGCATCATCCTTCCCGGCTCCGCAAAGGAAAAGCCCCAGATATTCGAGGTCGTCGCGGTAGGTCCCGGCGGCGAGGTCGAGGGCAAGTCGACGGCGATGGTAAGCGCAGTCGGCGACCGCGTCATCATCAGCAAATATGCGGGCACCGAGATCAAGGTCGACGGCGTCGAGTACAACATCGTCCGTCAGGGCGACATTCTCGCGAAGATCGACTGAGTTGACTGACAAAAGGAGGATAATATCATGGCAAAGAACATTCTTTACGGAAGCGAAGCGAGAACGGCTCTTCTCGCGGGCGTCGACAAGCTCGCGGATACAGTCAAGATAACGCTCGGACCGAAGGGCAGAAACGTTGTTCTCGACAAGAAGTACGGCTCACCCCTCATCATCAACGACGGCGTTACGATAGCAAAAGAGATCGAGCTTGAGGACCCGTCTGAAAACATGGGCGCACAGCTCGTCAAGGAAGTCGCGACGAAGACTAACGACGCCGCAGGCGACGGTACGACGACGGCTACCCTGCTCGCTCAGGCATTCATCCACGAGGGCATGAAGAACGTCACCGCCGGCGCGAACCCGATGGTTCTCCGCCGCGGGATCCAGAAGGCGGTCGCGAAGGCTACGGAATGCCTCAAGGCGAACTCCTCGAAGGTAAAGGGCACGGCCGACATCGCGCGCGTCGGCACTATCTCCGCCGGCGACGAGGTCATAGGCACCCTCATCGCAGACGCGATGGAGAAGGTCACCTCCGACGGCGTCATCACCGTTGAAGAGTCCAAGTCCGCCGAGACGTACTGCGAGGTCGTCGAAGGCATGCAGTTCGACCGCGGATATCTCTCGCCCTACATGGCGACCGATATGGATAAGATGGAAGCCGTCATCGACGACCCGCTCATCCTCATCACGGACAAGAAGATATCGAACATCCAGGAGATACTCGAGCTTCTGAATCAGATAGTCCAGTCCGGCAAGAAGCTGCTCATAATCGCCGAGGACGTCGAGGGCGAGGCTCTGACGACGCTCGTTCTTAACAAGCTGCGCGGCACGTTCACCTGCGTTGCCGTAAAGGCTCCGGGCTTTGGCGACAGGCGCAAGGAAATGCTCCGCGATATCGCCATCCTCACGGGCGGCGAAGTCATCACCTCCGAGCTCGGTCTTGAGCTCAAGGACGCGACGATCGATCAGCTCGGTCACTGCCGTCAGGTCAAGATCGACAAGGAAAACACCATCATCGTCGGCGGCGCAGGCAATCCCGCCGAGATAAAGGCACGCATAAGCCAGATAAAGTCCTCGATCGAGACGACGACATCCGACTTTGACCGCGAAAAGCTCCAGGAAAGGCTCGCAAAGCTCTCCGGCGGCGTCGCAGTCATCAAGGTCGGCGCTGCGACCGAGACCGAGATGAAGGAAAAGAAGCTCCGCATCGAAGACGCGCTCAACGCAACGCGCGCCGCAGTCGAAGAGGGCATCGTCCCCGGCGGCGGAACGGCATATATCAACATCATAAACGACGTCGCATCCCTGCTCGATACGACCGAGGGCGACGAGAAGACGGGCGTCGGCATCGTCGTCAAGGCGCTTGAGGCTCCCCTCCGCCAGATCGCGGAGAACGCGGGATTTGAAGGCTCCGTCGTCGTCAACAACGTCCGCACGAACGGCACGAAGGGCTACGGCTTTGACGCCGCGACCGAGACATACGGCGACATGATAGAAGCCGGCATCGTTGACCCGACAAAGGTCTCCCGTTGCGCTCTTGAAAACGCCGCCTCCATCGCCTCCATCGTACTGACGACGGAAGCCGTCGTCGTCGATAAGCCCGAAGAAAAGCCCGCGGCTCCGGCGGCAGGCATGGGCGGCATGGACGGAATGTATTGATAAACAAAATACCGCAAAAAATGACGTCAAGGGGCAGACATTCCCTTTGGCGTCATTTTTCATTTCCGCACATAGACGCTGCGAAGCGCGCCTTTTGACGAAAAAGAGTTCATTGGATAAATTTAAGTAATTTTTCGTAAAAATCCGACAAAAGGCGGCGCCCACGAGAGATTTTTTTGCATTAGACTTGACATAACGGGAAAGAAAGAATATAATATACATATCAAAAATCTTTTCTTCTCGGAGGAAGAACACAATGAAGAAATTCATCGCTGTCGTAATGGTAGTCGCTATGGTCGCGGCTCTCGGCATTACGGCATCCGCAGCTGACGAAATTCCGCAGGACGGTCTTGTAGCCAGCTTCACTTTCGACGACGACCTCAAGGGCGTCACTCCCACAAACACGACCGGCGACGCGCAGGTTACTCTCTCTGACGAGGGTCACAACGGCAAGGCTTACGATCTCGGCGCTACTACTGATGATCAGTGGATCACCCTCACCAAGGCTGACGGAACTGGTCTCTTTGACGGTGTTGAGTCCTTCACGTTCTCTTACTGGTCAAAGAACGACGCTCTCAGCACGACAGACTGGGGTCTCTTCGCTTTCCCGAATTCCGTTGCGAAGCAGGCTTACCTGAGCGAGCACTACATAGGCACGCTTGAAAAGCAGGGCACCGTTATCGGCGAGTTCTATGACCTCGAAAGCGCGTCCGCACGTTCGGGCGGCACGGAGCTTGCTCTTATGACCGTTCCGGAAGACTGGAACATGATCACCTACGTCTATGACGCAGACTCCGCAACCGCAACCCTTTACATCAACACGTTCGCAGGCACGCCAGTAACGATGCCTGACGATCGCAGCGTTGAAAGCATCCTCGAGGGCGACTACACCGTTTGGTTCGGTCACTCTAACTGGTATGATGACACCCACCCGAACGGCGAGTTCGGCAGCGGTCTTGTAGACGATATCGTAATGTACAACCGCGCACTCTCTGAGGAAGAGGTCATGGCTCTTGCTACGGCACAGGGCTACACCGAGGAACCCGAAGAGACCGAGGCTCCCGATGACGAGACTGAGGCTCCCGCCGACAATAAGGACGAGACCAATGCTCCCGCTGACGATAAGGACGAAACGAATGCTGCCGCCGGCACCGGCGCTGCTGATACAGGCGCCAACAAGGAAGAGGGCGGCTGCGGCTCCACGCTCGGCGCTGCCGCTGCAGTTGTTGCTCTCACGGCCGTATTCGGTTGCGCTGTCGTTAAGAAGCACTGAGCTTTTAAACACAGTCTCAACTGACAAACAATAGATTAACCCCCGCCGGAACTTCCGGCGGGGGTTAATTTTATATTTCCTGTTGAGATACGGGCAGGGGTAAATCTTTTCGCCCCCGAGATCACGGCAGTGGTATTATCCCGAGGCATCATCGGGAATAAATTGATTCCCCGCCGTGATCCCGACGGGGGATGGTTTTTTCACGCTCCCGCGAACTGGCTCTCCCACAAATGGGAGTAAAACCCGCCGCGCGCGAGCAGCTCGGAATGCGTTCCCTGCTCTATTATATCCCCGTCCTTCATGACGAGTATGAGGTCTGACCCGCGTATCGTCGAGAGCCTGTGAGCGACGATGAACGCCGTGCGCCCCGCCATCATCTTTGTGAAGGCGCGGCTTATATCCGCCTCCGTCCTCGTATCGATCGAGGATGTCGCCTCGTCGAGGATGAGTATCGGCGGCGTTGAAAGCATGATGCGCGATATCGACAAAAGCTGCCTCTGCCCCTGAGAGAGGACCTCGCCGCCCTCTCCGAGCACCGTATCGTATCCGTGCGGGAGCTGCCTTATAAATCCGTCCGCATGCGCCGCTTTTGCGGCGCTTATCATTTCCTCATCGGTCGCGTCAGGATGCCCGAGCTTAATGTTCTCGCGCACGGTGCCTGTCTTTATCCATGTGTCCTGAAGGACCATGCCGTATGAGGCGCGCAGGCTGTGCCGCGTCAGCCCCCTTATGTCCTCCCCGTCCACCGTGATTTTCCCGTCCGTGACGTCGTAGAACCGCAAAAGCAGATTGATGAGCGTCGTTTTCCCGCAGCCGGTCGGACCGACGAGCGCTATGTGCTGCCCGTGCTTAACGTCAATGCAGACGTCCCTGATGAGCGGTCTTTCGGGCGAATAAGAAAATCTAACATGTGAGAAAGCGACGTCGCCCGAGGCGTCGGCAAGCACGCGCTCGCCCTCTTTTTCCTCGGCGGGCTCGTCGAGGAGCGAATAAAGGCGTGATGCGGACGCGAGCGCGCCCTGAAATTCCGTTATAACTCCCGATATCTCGTTAAAAGGCTTTGCAAACTGATTTGCGTATGAGAGAAGGCTTGTGAGCATTCCGGGCGTGACGCCGCCCGCGATAACGAACAGCGCGCCCGTCAGCGTCACCGCGGCGTATACGACGGCGTTTATGAACCGCGTTGCCGGATTTGTGAGCGACGAATAGAATATCGCCGACACCGAGCACTCGGTGAGGCGCTCGTTTATTTCGTCGAATTCCGAAAGCGTCTTATCTTCTCTGACGAAATACTTGACGGTCTTCTGCCCCGCCACCATCTCTTCGACGAACGCCGTCATCTCTCCTCTCGTCTCCGACTGACGGCGGAACATGGAATATGTGTGGCTCGAGATGAATTTTGCCGCGAATATCGACAGCGGCGTCAGCACCGCGACGGCGAGCGTTATCCAAACGTTTATCGTCAGCATAAAGACGAACGTTCCTATTATCGTCAATATACCCGTGAAAAGCTGCGTGAACCCGAGCAGGAGTCCGTCCGAGAACCTGTCTGCGTCCGCTATCATACGGGAAACGAGCTCCCCCGTCGGGTGCCTGTCTATATACGAGAGCGGCAGCGTTTGGATATGCCCGAACACCTCGCGGCGCAGATCTCTCGTTATCCCATAGGCGACCCTGTTGTTGAGGATCCCCGATATCCACGTTGCAACGCCCGTCGCCGCCGCCATCCCGAGTATCAGAAAGAGTATCGGCACAACGGCGTCGAAGTCGACTTTCCCCTCTCCTAAAAGAAGGTCGATGACGCTGCCTATCTTTATCGGTATAAGCAGCATCAGAACGACTGAAGCTGCCGAGAGCAGCACAGAGATCACAACGTGCGCGGCGTACGGGCGGAGCGAGGCGAAAATGTGACGCCACGTCGCAGACGTGTCCCGGCGCGCGGCATTTTGCATTTTGCCGGTGTTTTTCACGTTTTTCATGCCGTCGCCCCCTCTCTTATCTGAGACTCGTGGATCTCACGGTAGACGGAGCACCGCTTGAGCAGCTCCTCGTGCGTTCCGACGCCGACGCAAACGCCTCCGTCGAGAACTACTATCATGTCGGCATGCATTATGGACGAGGTGCGCTGCGACACGACGAACACCGTCGGCTTCGGCGACAGCGACGCTATCGCCGAGCGCAATGCTGCGTCCGTCGCAAAATCGAGCGCCGACGAGCTGTCGTCAAGAATGAGTATGTCTGCGCGGGAGACGAGCGCGCGCGCTATCGTCAGGCGCTGGCGCTGTCCTCCCGAGAAATTCACGCCTCCCCGCTCGACGCGCTCGTCAAGTCCGCCTTCCTTTGAGTCGACGACGTCCTTTGACTGAGAGACGCGCACGGCGTCAAGCAGCGCCTCCTCGCCGGCATTTTCATCTCCCCAAAGCAGGTTGTCCCTTATCGAGCCGGAAAAGAGCTGCGCCCCCTGCGGCACGACGGCGACGCGTCGGCGGAGCTCCGCCCTGTCAAGCGTTTTCACGTCATGCCCGAATACGGACACAACGCCGCCGGTCGCCGGATAAAACGCCGGTATCAGATTTACGAGCGACGTTTTCCCGGAGCCCGTGCCGCCTATTATGCCGACAGTTTCACCCTTACGGACGCGGAAGCTGACGTCGTAAATGGCGTCTGCGCCGCCGTTTTTGTATCTTAGGCTGACGTGGTCGAATTCGACCGCGTACTCGCTGTCCGCGGCGGGAAGCGCTGTGCCGTTTTCCTCGACTGGCAGGTCTATTATCGCCCCTATCCTGTTCGCGGAGGCGACGGCGCGCGTAATGTTTATTATGAGATTAGCGAGCTTTATGAGCTCCACCAGTATCTGCGACATATAGTTGTAAAGCGCTATGACCTCGCCCATCTCGATGATGCCGGCGTCGACGCGCAGCGCGCCGACATAAACGAGCACGACGGCGGCGGCGTTTATCATTATATACGTTATCGGGTTTAGGAGCGCCGATATCGCGCCAACGAAGCTCTGCGCGGAAAAGAGACTGCCCGTACGCGCGTCAAACTCCGCGCGCTCGTCCTCCTCCCTGCCGAACGCGCGCAAAACGCGCACGCCCGTGAGGTTCTCGCGCGAGGCAAGAAGCACACGGTCAAGGGACGCCTGCACCTTTTTGTAAAGCGGCATCGAAATGAGCATGATGCCGAAAACGACGACGGACAAAAGCGGTATCGTCGCGACAAAAACAAGGGCGGCGTGCGAATCTATCGTAAACGCCATCACCGCCGCGCCGAACACGACGAACGGCGAACGCAGAAGCAGGCGCAGCGTGAGGTTAAGTCCGGTCTCGACCTGGTTCATGTCGCTCGTCAGCCGCGTCACCATTGTCGAGGAGCCGACGCCGTCGAGCGTCGTGCAGTCGAGCCTCCCGATGCGTTCGAACAGCGCGTGCCGCAGTTTTGACGTGCAGCCGACGGAGGCCTTTGCGGCGAAATATTGCGCCGCTACCGTGCACGAAAGTCCGATGACGCCGAACGCCACCATCAGAAGCGCCATTCTCACGATATGGCCGCGGTCGCCGTTCTTTATTCCGACGTCGACGATCTCGGCGACGATCAGCGGGACGAAAAGCTCGAACGTCGCCTCCAAGAGCTTGAAAACGGGTCCGAGCACGCTCTCGCGCATATAACCTTTCAGATATTTGAAAACGTATTTCAAAAGCCTACCCTCCGTCGTAACGCAGCTATATTTATTCTACCATTATATAAGGAAGAAATCAAGCGCAAAAAAAGCCGCACATGCGCGTCTGCGCTGTGCGGCCGTGTGACATTATTTTCTTATCCTATGAACATCTGCGTCCAGTAGTGTCCGTCGGCAACGTAGCCGATACCCATCTTCGTAAAGTTGGGCGAGAGGATATTTTTCCTGTGCCCCTCCGAGTTCATCCATCCGTTTACGACAGCCGCCGGGGTCCTGTACCCCCATGCGATGTTCTCGCCTGCGCTTCTATACTTTATACCGTATTTCTTCATCATCTCGAACGGTGAGCCGTATGTAGGAGAGGTGTGATCGAAGTAGCCGAGATCGTGCATATCCTGCGATTTGAGCTTTGCCAGGGCTGAAAGCTCGTCATCGAGCGTCAGCGGGTCGAGCCCCTCCTTTGCACGCTCATCATTTACGAGGCGCAGCACCTCAAGGGCAAATTCCGATGCCGGAGCGGTCGGCAGCGCGGGAGCCGCCGTCGTCTCGGGTGCTTTCGTCGTCTCCTGCGCTCTTGTCGTTTCGGGAGCTTTCGTTGTCTCGGGTGCTTTCGTTGTCTCGGGAGCCTTTGTTGTATCGGGCGCTGCTGTCGTTTCGGGAGCTGCCGTCGTTTCGGGAGCTGCCGTCGTTTCGGGAGCCGCCGTCGTTTCGGGAGCCGTGGTCGTATCGAGAGCCGTAGTCGTATCGGGAGCATCAGTCGTTTCGGGAGCATCAGTCGTTTCGGGAGCTTCGGTCGTTTCGGGAGCCTCGGTCGCCTGTTCTGTCATTTCCGCCTGATCTGTCATCGCGTCCGAACCGGCACCCGTTTTATCTTTCGCGTCTGCATCCACGCATCCGCAGAGCGCCGCAATAAGTATTATCATAAATCCGAAAAGCAAAATCGTCTTTTTCATCGTGAAGTTCTCCTTTTCATTTCGGGATTTCGGTCATATTATACGGCTTCATGTCGAAAAAATCAATCCTTAAATTATGCCTCCGCCGGCAGACGGAGGCATTTCTCAACGTTTTTTTGTTGCATTGACGCTCGTTTTGTGTTATGATATGTAGGACACGGCGCCTCGGGCGCCGCATTACATATATTTCATTTTGATAAGGTACACCTTATGAAACGTCAAAGCGGAGTTCTTCTCCACATCTCATCCCTCCCCGGCGACTACGGCTGCGGCAGCTTCGGCGACGACGCCAAGCGCTTTATAGACCTTCTTGCGGACGGCGGATTTGCGTATTGGCAGACGCTGCCATTCTGCATACCCGATATGTTCGGCTCTCCCTACAGTTCGGTATCTACCTTCTCCGGCAACCCGAATTTTATAGACCTTGACACGCTTTTCCGTGAAGGTCTTATCACAAAAGACGAACTTTTGACCTCCCGAGCCTCATCCCCCTATTCCTGCGATTTTAACGCGCTAAGGGCGGAGCGCCTGCCGCTTCTGCGCCGCGCCGCGTCGCGCGCGTATCAAAATAAAAAGACCGTCGCCGAGATCGACGATTTCATGGAAAAGCAGCCCCGCATTGCCGCCCTCTGCCGCTTCATGGCTGCAAAAGAGGCAAATGGGGGCAAATGCTGGCTCGAATGGAGCAAAAATGAGCCCGTGCCCGAAAACGCCGTACAGGCATGGCGCTTTATAGAATATGAATTCTTCCGTCAGTGGGAGGACATCCGCGCATACGCGCACAAAAAAGGTGTAAAGATAATAGGTGACATCCCGTTTTACGTCTCGCTCGACAGCAGCGACGTATGGGGCGAGCCCGAGCAGTTCCAGCTTGACGAGAAGCGCCGCCCAACTTGGGTCGCCGGCGTCCCGCCCGACTATTTCTCCGCGGACGGGCAGCTTTGGGAAAATCCGCTCTATGATTGGGGTCACATGGAGACGGATAATTTCGCATTCTGGCGCGACAGGCTGTCCTTCATGCTCTCTCTCTACGACGGCGTCAGGCTCGATCATTTCCGCGCCGTTGAGTCCTACTACCGCGTCAAGGCCGGCGAGAAGACGGCGCGCAACGGCGAGTGGAAAAAGGGCCCAGGTGAGGCGTTCGTCGACATGGTGCGCGAGGTCGCGGGCGACAAGCTCATAATCGCCGAGGATCTCGGAGACATCACCGACGAGGTCAGGGCGCTGCTCGAATACAGCGGCTTCCCGGGCATGAGGGTGCTGCAGTTCGGATTTCTGCACGGCGGAGACTCGTCTCACCGCCCGCACAATTACATAAACAACTGCGTCGCCTACACAGGCACGCACGACAACAACACGATGCTCGGCGCGATATGGGAGATGCCGCCCCACATGAGGGCGGAGCTCTTCGACTACTGCGGCGCGCCCGAGGACTGGAACCTCGCGCGCGAGCGCGTCGTCCGCTCCGTCATAGCCTCATCCGCAGGGCTTGCTATAATCCCGATACAGGATATTCTCGGATACGGCGCGGACACGCGGATGAACACGCCCGGCGTCGCCGACGGAAACTGGCGCTTCCGCGTCACGCGCGAGCAGCTCGCGGGCATAAACACCGCCGCATACCGCCGCACAAACGAGCTTTACGCAAGATACAGATAAAGGGAGCAGATGCCGTCTTTTGCCTCGCTTCCGATACAAAAGCCCCCGCCCCGCCGGGCGGGAGCTTTTCGTAAGTAATGAGGCAAAAAATCTTGCGCTAATGTATTGACAAAGCGCCGCCCCGTGTGATAGAATATTAAAGCTGTCGGGAAAAGACGGCATAATATTGTTGTGGAGAAGTCGCCTAGTTGGTCGAGGGCGCGCGACTGGAAATCGCGTAACCGCCAAAAACGGTTCAAGAGTTCGAATCTCTTCTTCTCCGTATATGCAAAATTACGGCGGATTTTGTGGTATGTTGCACAAAGTCCGCCGAGAATTTTTGCCTTATTTCGCGATGTTGCCTAATTAATAAACATCTTCAAAATGTAGCTGAGACAAATTGTGACTATTTTGTGTGACAAAAAAAGGAGGGCGATCGCCCTCCTTTTTTTCGTTTCACTCCACCTCTGGCAAGCCTGCAAGGGAGGTCAAAAGCGAGAGCGCGCCGGCGAGGACGGAGGCGGAGACTACCGCCGCCCAGTTGACCTCGCCCATGACTGCCGCCGTCCCTATCGTCGCGACTGCCGTCTGTGCCACCGTCTTTACCGCGCGGACGCCTGCCGCGCGCACCCATTTTATTGCTTTATTACTCATATACTACCTCCATTATTCGCCGTCGCTGA
>CANRKP010000050.1 GCA_947631245.1 uncultured Clostridia bacterium | reverse complement strand
CTTCAACCCGACGTGCTTCTCGCACCCGATGAGCGGCTCCGGACTGACGCTTTCGTCCCCCGACCGGGCAGTGCGCGAGTTTTGGGTCGAGCACTGCCGCCGTTCGCGGGACATTGCGGAATACATAGGAAAACAGCTCGGGGAGACGGTCGTCACCAACTACTGGGTGCCGGACGGATACAAGGACACGCCGGCGGACAGGCTCGGCGCGCGCGAGCGGCTGACGGAGTCGCTCGACGAGATATTCTCACGCCCCGTAGATAAAAAGTATAACAAGGACGCCGTCGAGGGCAAGGTCTTCGGCATCGGAGCCGAGAGCTTTACAGTCGGCAGCAACGATTATTATCTTGCATACGCCGTGAGCCGCGGGCTTTTGTGGACGCTTGACGCGGGGCATTTCCATCCGACCGAGTTCATCTCGGACAAGATAAGCACGGCGCTCCTTTTCATGCCGGAAATACTGCTGCACGTTTCGCGCCCGGTGCGCTGGGACAGCGACCACGTCGTCACGTTTGACGACGAGCTTCGCGCCATCGCATGCGAGATAATGCGCGCCGACGCCGACGAGAGGGTGCATATAGGGCTCGATTTCTTCGACGCCTCGATAAACCGCGTTGCCGCGTGGGTCATCGGGACGCGCAATATGCAGAAGGCGCTGCTGTACGCCGCGCTCGAGCCGTCGGTACTGCTCAAAGAATACGAGCTTTGGGAAGACTTCACCTCGCGCCTCGCTCTCATGGAGGAGATAAAGACGTTCCCGTTCAGCACGGTGTGGGAGCACTACTGCGAGGTATCGGGGGTCCCTAAGGATCTCGAGTGGCTCGATACGGTAAAAGCATACGAACGTAAAGTCGTCGCCGAGCGGTGACTTTAAATAAAAAGGAGGATACCATGAAAAAGACAAGATTTATCATCATTCTGCTCGTTGTTTCCATGCTGACGGCTCTTGCCGCGGGCTGCGCGGGCAAAAATTCGCCCCCGACGCCTTCGGCGGGCACCGGTGATACGGGCAGTGTGAACACGCCCTCGACAGGCACAAACGCGCCCGACGAGGAGACGGAAGGCCCGATAATAGAGGAGCCGAGCCCGTTCAAGTACGACGGCAAGCGCCTCACGATAGGCGACCGCGTCTCGGTCCACGACCCGAGCATAGTTTTTGACGAGACGAGCGGCAAATACTACGTTTTCGGCTCCCACAAGGCGTGGGCGGTGAGCGACAACCTCGCATCGTGGAAAACGATACATATAGGCTCGCTCGAAAACAAGACGACATATGAAAAGACGTTTGAAAAGAACATAAAGTGGTCGTCTCACGGAAGCGCGAATTACAGCGTCGACGGCAACATGTGGGCGCCCGACGTCATTTACAATAAGGACATGGGCAAGTGGTGCATGTATATGTCCATAAACGGAGACAGGCACTATTCTTCGATAGTTCTTCTGACGTCGGACAAGATCGACGGCAAGTATGACTACGCCGGAACTATCGTGTACTCCGGCTTCAGAAATCAGACCGAGCTTGCGGAGACAGACTTTGAAGAGGTGACGGGCACGACGAATATCTCCCGTTATCTGAGCGGTTCCGATTGGAACGCATCATACGGTACGAACGCGATCGACCCGTGCGTCTTCTATGACAAGGACGGAGATCTTTGGATGTCGTACGGCTCGTGGTTCGGAGGCATATTCCTCCTGAGGCTCGACAACAAGACGGGTCTGCGCGACCTTACAGTCACATATGAGACGAAGGCGAACGTTTCCGACGCTTACATGGGATACCGCATTTCGGGCGGTTACGGCGGAACGGGCGAAGGCTCCTACATCGTTTGGGACGAGGACGCCGGATACTACTACCTCTATCTCTCATACTGCGGTCTCAACGCGACAGACGATTTCAGCGGATATCATATAAGGCTCTTCCGTTCCGAGAACGTCACGGGTCCGTATGTTGACGCTGCGGGCAATGAGGCGGTGCTTCCGAGAGCGGGAGAGAGCCAAATCCTGCGCGGCGTAAAGCTGTTCGGAAACTACGCTTTCTCGGGCAACAAGGGCAACGGCAACGCATCGAACGGCTATATGTCCGGCGGACATAACTCCGCGTTCATCGATACCGACGGCCAGCACTACCTCGTATATCACACGCGCTTCAACGTCGGTCAGGAATGGCACGAGCTCCGCGTACACCAGCAGTTCATGAACGAGGACGGCTGGCCCGTAACGGCAGTGTATGAGTTCCTCGGCAGCGTTATACGCCGCACGGGATATCAGAAGAGCGAGATCTGCGGAGAATATGAATATGTTGATCAGGGCGTTGCCGCAGATACAAAGAAGACCGATATGCTCAAGACGAAAAAGGTGACACTCAACAAGGACGGTACCATAACGGGCGACGTCAAGGGAACCTGGGAGCAGCGCACCGGCGAGGACGGAAAGGGCTACTACGTCACGATGGTTATCAACAAGGTGACGTACAAGGGCGTGTTCTTCAAGCAGTACGACGAGACGAACCGCCACAAGGAGACGATGACGTTCACGCTCATAGGCACGAACGACCATTCGATTTGGGGCAGCCAGATAAGCAGCAGCAAGTAAAGCCTAAAAATAAAATCGGCGGGGCAGTAGAAATGCCCCGCCGATTTTTGCGGTCGGTTATTTTTCTTCGGACGCGGAAACCGCCTGCGCGGGCTCCGAGGCGCGGGCAGGGCTGCTGTATCCGGGGATACGCTTTTTCCATTTGCCCGCGGCGTAAGCTATGACGTGGGCCGCCATGCCGATGAGCCATGACACCATAAGGGAAATCGGTATCGCGCGGTAATCTCCCTTCGGAAGCGCGTCCGAGCGGGTGAAGTATGCTATCGCATACGCGAGCGGGACGCGCAGGATGACGGTCGTGAAGAGCGAGAGCCACATCGGGGTCATCGTGTCTCCCGCGCCGCGCATAACGCCCGCGAGCGACTGCGTGACGCCCATCGCGACGTATCCGATCGCGAGGATGCACATCATGCCGTAGCTCATTTCTATAAGCGATTCCGTGTTCGTGAAAAGCCCCATCAGAGGGTGACCGAATACGAGTATCAGCGCGAGGAAGAATGCGGAGACGGAGACAGCCATTATCGTGCCCTGTACCGTGCCGGATTTTATGCGGTCATATTTCTTGGCGCCGACGTTCTGACCCGTATACATCGTCATTGCCTGACCGAACGAGAAATTCGGCATCATCGCAAATCCGTCGACGCGCATCACGACGACGTTTGCAGCCATGACGGCTTTGCCGAAGCTGTTGGTCAGCGACTGTACGAGCAGCATCGCGACGGAGAATATCGCCTGCGTGAGCCCCGAGGGGATGCCGAGGCGAAGCATTTCAAACGTGACGTGCTCGAGCTTGAAATACTTGAGCTTGATATCGAACACGTTTCGCATAAAGAGCATTTTTATGTAGCAGCATATTGCGGATACTGTCTGAGATATGACGGTCGCGAGCGCAACGCCCATGACCTCGAGATGAAGCCCTATGACGAACCAAAGGTCAAGCCCTATGTTGAGCACGGCGGAAATGAGAAGGAACACGAGCGCCGATATCGAATCTCCCATGCCGCGCAGAACGCCCGACAGGATGTTGTAGTAGAACATTCCGATGATGCCTATGAAGCAGACGAGCAGATAATCGCGGCTCCACCTGAAAATGTCGCCCTCCGGCGTGTTGAGCGCTGTCAGGAGGGGGGAGGTGATTAGCGTGCCGATTATCATGACGATGACGGAGCCTATCGCCGTGAGCGTGATGCAGTTTCCGATCGTGGTCGAGAGCATCCTGCGGTCGCGCGCGCCGAAATACTGGGATACGAGAACGCCGACGCCCGTCGAAAGCCCTATCATAAGCGCGAGCATCAGGTTGAGTATAGGCGCCGCTCCACCGACGGCGGATATCGCGTCGTCTCCGACGTATTTGCCGACGACTATCGTGTCGACGGTATTGTAAAGCTGCTGAGCGATATTTCCGACGAGCATCGGGACCGCGAACTCCGCTATGCGGGCGGCAGGCGAGCCGACGGACATATCCTTCGGCGAAAAGATCTCTTTTAGTGACGGCATTTTGGCGACTTCCTTACTTAATTCATGCATTTTTATGCTGAGGCATAGAAGCATAAATAGGCGTCACAAAAGCAAAAGCTCTGTGACGCTTATATATACTATATCATACGACGCGAATGTTGTCAAATACACAATGTAACGATATTGCACAAACGAAGGGGTATTTTTTTGTGGATGTTGATACGGAGCAAAGAGCGGCAGCCCGGTGCGCTGCCGCTCTCGAGTTAACAGAATATTTACATTTATTTTCCGATTTCGTTATATTTGAAAAAGCAAATTATGGTATAATTAAGAACAACGGAGGTGACGGGTCATTTGGAAACACAGAGCATAGAACCCAAAAAGGAGCGCATCTGCAGGCTCCCTGCGGGACGTGAGTTTTTTTATCTGATACCGACAGTTCTGTCGGGTGCGGTGTTTTGTCTTATGCTGAGCTCGAAAAAAGGCGAGGTCAGCACGCCGGAAAACGCCGTGTCGGACAAATTTTGCATAATATCCTGCGCCATCATGATCTGTCTTATGGCGGCGCTCTTGTTCATTCACCCGAAAAAATATAAGGCGTCGGCAATAGTCCCCGTCGCGGCGGCGCCTGCGGCGTCGATGCTCCTGCTCGAAAAGATGACGCACGACATCTCCGACATGGGCGCGCCCGCCGTTTTTCTCAACTGCATTTTCTTCTATCTTCTCGCGCTCGGCTTTTTGTTCGCGACGCGCAGGACGTGGGCGGCTGTGCTTGCGCCGGCTGTTTTCGCGCTCTTTTTCGGGATAGCGGAGCACTACGTCATGCTTTTCCGCTCCGTGCCTCTATACCCGTGGGATTTCGGCAGCATAGGGATCGCGGCGTCCGTCGTCGGCAACTATGAATTTGCCGTAACGCCGACGCTTGCCGCCGCCGTAACGGCGCTTCTGCTGATCATATATATCGGCTTTTATACGGGCGTCGAGCTCGGATGGCTGCGTAAGATTTACGTCAGGCTCTCCTGCTGCGCGGCGGTGCTTGTACTGCTCTTTTCATACGGCTATTATCTGAGCCTTGACAGAGTGTTTGACGACTTCGGTCTTTATCCATACCTTTTCGCTCCGACGACGCTTTACAGCAGGGACGGATTTACCGTCGCGTTTATTACTAATCTGAAATATCTCTCTGTCGAAAAGCCGAGCGGGTATTCAAAGACTGCCGCGAATGAGGCGGCGGAGCTGGGGGGGTACGAAGAGCCCTCCTACGAGCCTTATTCGGACGTCAAAAACCCGAACATCATTGCAATAATGGACGAGGCGTTCTCGGATCTCGGCGTCGTGCTCGATTTCGAGACGAACGAGGACTATATGCCTTTCATCCGCTCGCTTTCGGAAAACACCGTAAAGGGGTGGCTGCACACCTCCGTTATAGGCGGGAGCACGGCGAACACGGAGTTTGAGTTTCTGACGGGGCTCTCGATGGCGTACCTGCCGACGGGGAGCATGCCGTATCAGCAGTACATACACAGAGACAGACCGAGCCTCGCGACGCAGCTCGAGGCGAACGGATACGGCACGATGTCGATACATCCTTACGGCGCGACTGGCTGGAACAGGAACAACGTCTACGCCCAGTTCGGATTTGACAATATACTTTTCCGACCCGACCTGCGCGGGATGTCTCTCGTCCGCGGCTACGTTTCCGACATATCTGTGTTCCGCTATATCCTCCGCACGTTTGAGGACAAGGAACCGGGCAAGCCGATGTTCGTATTCAACGTGACGATGCAGAACCACGGCGGCTATACAAAGAATTACGCCAACTTCAACGACAGGGCGATAACGGCGGAGGGGCTCGAGAACAGCCAGCAGCTCTCTCAGTATCTGTCGCTCATAAAGGAGACCGACAGCGCCGTAAAATATCTTCTCACGACGCTTGAGCAGTACAGCGAGCCGACGCTCGTCATCTTCTTCGGCGACCATCAGCCGAGCAAGTGGGTCTATCAGGACCTGCTCAACCAAAAGGGCAAGACGATAAACAATGAGATACCGGAGGAGAAGGAGCAGACGTACATCGTCCCGTTCTTCATTTGGGCGAACTACGACATAAGGGAAGAGGAGATACCGGCGATAAGCGCAAATTACCTCTCGACCTTGCTTTGCCGCGTCGCGAATATCGAGCCGACGCGCGCGCAGCGCTTCCTTGCCTCGATGATGACGGAATACCCCGTCATAACTGCGAACGGATTTTTCGATGCCGACGGCAAGCAGCACGGGCTCGACGAGCTCGATGACTCGGAGCTCCTGCACAAATACTCGCTGCTTGAATACAACTTCCTGTTCGACGGCAACACGACAGGCGCCTTTGATTATTGAAACGAAGTGAAAAAGAGAAGGAAAAACAATGGATAACGAAGTTCAAAGCGAGGCTCGGGCAAGCGTTTTGAGACTGCCGACGCTGCACGAGCTGCCGTATATACTGCCAACCGCGGCGTCGCTCGCCGTGACTGCCGCCGCATTTTTCGGCGGCATCGAGGAGGCGGGCAGAGGAGTATTTCTGCTGCTCTCGGTACTTATGACCGCGGTGATGACGGCTCTGCTTTTCGTCCATGTCGGAAAGGGAGAAAATATTGCGGTAAAGGTGATATCGGTCATACCGCCCGTGATTTTCCCCGCGGCGGCGATGTTTCTGCTCGAGTCCATGTGCAACGATCCGTTTTCAATGGCGGGGCAGGTCATTTTTCTGAATCTCGTCTTTTTCTATATCATAGCGGCGATTTCGTTCTTCGCCACACGCAGAACGGCGTTTGCCGCGGCAGTCCCTTGCATATACGCTCTGATTGCGGGCACGGCGGAGCACTATGTGCTCGCGTTCCGCTCCGTGCCCCTTTTCCCATGGGATCTTGCGAGCGCGGGGGTGGCGGCGTCCGTCGCAGGAAATTACGATTTTTCGGTTTCGGCGTCCTTTGCCGCGTCGCTCACGGCGCTGTTTTTCCTGATTTATCTCGGATTTTATTTCGGAACCGCTGTCGATGGGCTGAAAAAGCTCGCCGTGCGCCTCTCGGCGTGCGCCGTGTCGCTCGTCATGCTCTTCGGTTACGGATATTATCTGAGCCTTGACCGCGCCGTCGACGATTTCGATCTGCTTGACGCGCTGTTCGTGCCCGTCAAGGTGTATCAGAGAAACGGCTTCACCGTCTCGTTTTTGATGACGCTCCGCTATGTTTCGGTCGACAAGCCGGACGGCTATTCGGACGGCGCGCTCGCAGAAATCGCGGAGGAGATAAAAAATATCGACGGGGATGATGCCGCGGGCGAGGCGTATTCCGACGTGACGGAGCCGAACATCATCGTAGTTATGAACGAGGCGTTTTCGGATCTTTCCGTCCTCACGGATTTTGAGACGAACGAGGACTACATCCCGTTCATCAGGAGCCTGTCGGAGGACACAGTCAAGGGGCATCTGCACGTTTCGGTACTCGGCGGGAATACCGCGAACACGGAATACGAGTTTATGACGGGGCTTTCGATGGCGTTTCTGCCGCCGGGGAGCATCCCTTATCAGCAGTATGTGGAGCGCGACGTGCCGACGCTCGCCTCACAGCTTGCAAATGCGGGATATAAAACGCTCGCGGTGCATCCGTATCTTGCGAACGGCTGGGAGCGAAACGAGGTATACAAGCACTTCGGTTTCGAGGAGATGTATTTCCGCTCCGACATCCCGGGGAGGACGACGCTGCGCTCTTATGTTTCGGACATTTCGGTATTCAATTTCATCGAGCGCAAGCTCATGGAAAAAGAGCCCGGCACGCCGATGTTCGTTTTCAACGTAACGATGCAGAACCACGGCGGTTACGGGACGAGACACAATAATTTCTATGGGCAGAGGATAATCGTCGACGGGCAGGAGAGCAATTTCAGTCTTTCGCAGTATCTGTCGCTCCTGCGGGCGACGGACGAGGCGGTCGAGTCTCTCGTCAAGTTCCTTAAATCGTTTGACGAGCCGACGATACTGATGCTTTTCGGCGACCACCAGCCCGCGAGCAGTCTTGCCGCCCCGATACTGAGGCAGAAGGGCGTTACGCTCGACTTAAACGACATCAACGACAGGGAAAAATATTACGAGGTGCCGTTCTTCATTTGGGCGAACTACGACATAAGAGAAGAGGAGATACCGGATATAAGCGCCAACTATCTCTCGACGCTTTTGTGCCGCGTCGCAAATGTCGAGCTGACGGACGCGCAGAAATTCCTCTCGGAGCTTCGTCAAAGCTACCCGACGCTGACGGCGAATTCTTTTACGGACAAGGACGGAAAGCTGCACGACGCGGACGAGGCGGCAGACGAGGAGGCGCTCCGCAAATACTCGATCCTCGCCTACAACTACCTCTTCGACGGCAACACAACGGGACTTTTCGAATAAAAAAAATTTTTTTGAAAAAAATCGGAATACGATATATTGGAACCGCAAAAAATTATAACGGCTGCCGCGCGGTGCGTTTTTTCTCGCCCGTGCGGCAGCCGTTTTTTCGTTTGCCGGTTTTTACTTTATGTCAACGTTGACTTTCTTTCCAGTCGAGACGGCGGCGGCCTTCATGACGGAACGTATCGCGTGCGCGATCTTTCCGTGGCGGCCTATTACCATGCCCATGTCGGATTCCGCGACGTTGAGCGTTAGGGTGACGACATCGCCCGAAACGGTTTCGGTTACGGTGACCTCGTCGGGATGCTCGACGATGGATCTCGCAATAATTGACAGAACCTCTTTAAGGTCGATCATTCCTTGCCTTTTGAGCTCTCCCGAAATAAATGGGAGGCTCTTCCTTTCTTAAAGAATGGGCTGCGGATTTATTCTATAACTCCGCTCTTCTTGAGAAGCGCTCTGACTGTATCCGTCGGCTGAGCGCCGTTGGCAAGCCACTTCTTCGCCTTCTCGCCGTCTACCTTAACGGTCGAGGGCTCCGTGCGCGGGTTGTAGTAACCGAGCTCTTCGATGAAACGACCGTCGCGCGGGAAGCGGGAGTCCGCAACAACGATGCGGTACGACGGCTGCTTTTTTGCGCCTGTGCGCTTTAATCTGATTTTGACTGACATGATGTCCTCCGAATAAAAATAATAAAATATTTATAAAATCCCGAAAATCAAAAACTAAAACGGGAGTTTACCTTTGTTCATGCGCCGCATGAGCTTTGCGGCCTTTTTGCCTGTGAACTGCTTCATCATCTTCTTCATCGCGTCGAACTGCTTTAAAAGACGGTTCAGTTCTTCGACCTTCGTTCCGCTGCCGGCGGCAATGCGCTTTTTGCGCTGCGCGTTGATTATCTCGGGGTGCTCGCGCTCGCGCGGCGTCATGGAAAGGATCATCGCCTCCGTGTGCCGGAGCGCGTTTTCGTCGATCTTCGCGTCCTTGAGGGCGGACTGGTTCATCCCCGGTATCATGCCCACTATGGATTCAAGGCTCCCCATTCCGCGAAGTTGGTCGAGCTGAGCGAGATAATCCGTCAGCGTGAACGTCTCCTCGCGCATTTTGCGCTCGAGCTCCATCGCCTGCTTCTCGTCGAACTGCTCCTGCGCCTTTTCGATAAGCGTCAGGACGTCGCCCATGCCGAGGATGCGCTGCGCCATGCGGTCGGGGTGGAATGGCTCTATCTGGTCGAGCTTTTCGCCGGTGCCGATAAACTTTATCGGCTTGCCGGTTATGTGGCGGACAGAGAGCGCCGCGCCTCCGCGCGTGTCTCCGTCGAGCTTTGTTAATATGACGCCTGTGACGTCGAGCTGTTCGTTGAAGGCTTTCGCGACGTTGACGGCGTCCTGCCCCGTCATCGAGTCGACGACGAGGAGAATTTCCGTCGGTTCGAGCTCGGCCTTGATGTCGGAGAGCTCGCCCATCAGCTCCTCGTCGATGTGAAGGCGACCCGCCGTATCGAGGAAGAGCATGTCGTGCCCGTGCTTTTTCGCGTGTTCGAGCGCCTCGCGCGCTATCTTTACGGGCGAGACGTCTGCTCCGAGAGAGAAGACGGGAACGCCGATCTGTTCGCCGAGCACCTCGAGCTGCTTTATCGCCGCGGGTCTATAAACGTCGCAGGCGGCGAGCAGCGGGCGCTTGCCCTGCTTTTTATACATCGCCGCGAGCTTCGCGCAGTGCGTCGTTTTTCCGGCGCCCTGGAGCCCGCAGACCATGACGACCGTCGGCGGCTTCGGGGAGATGTTGAGCTTTGAGACGGTGCCGCCCATTATGGCGGTCAGCTCTTCGTCCGTTATCTTTACTATCTGCTGTGCGGGGACGAGGGAGGCGAGCACCTCCTCGCCGACCGCGCGCTCAGTCACGGCGGCAACGAAATCCTTGACGACGCGGTAGTTGACGTCCGCTTCGAGCAGCGCGAGCTTGACCTCGCGCATGCCTTCCTTGACGTCGGCAGCCGTCAGCTTGCCCTTGCTGCGGAATTTCTTGAGCGCACTGTTGAGTTTATCGGTGAGACTTGAAAACATCGTTATTTCTCCGGGTCGTCTTTGTCCCTGTCGCCGGCGCCCGACTGCCGCTCGGCAAGCGAGCGGACGCGGGATGCGGCGCGGAGTATCGTTTGGCGCAGGGCGGGGGAGGCTCCCTCGGCGGCGGACTCAAGCTCGGCGGCGATAGACTCTGCCTCCGAGAATATGTCGGCCATCCCGAGCGAACGCTCGAGCCTGTCGAGCTCTGCCTCTCCGCGCTTTATCGCGTCTCTTACGCCCTGCCGCGAGATGCCGGTGTTCTCCGATATCTCCGATAGGGAGTAGTCGTCGTTATAATAAAGCCCGAGAAGCTCGCACTGCCGTTCGGTCAAGAGCTGACCGTAAATGTCGAGCAGCACGCCGTATGACAGATTTTTTTCCGTATCCGACGCCTCCACGCTGTAAAGCAAATCACTTTACAGCAGTATATCACACGCGCCGCGCGCTGTCAAGTGCAAAACGAAATTTTTTTCCCGATCAAAAAACGGTACGGGAAATGCAAAACGTAAAAAATCGCCCGAGCGCCTGAATTTTCATAAAGTCAGGGGCAAACGGGCGATTTAATTTTGTGTTACCTCTGCGGCTTACGCCTCGGGAGCTTCGGTTGCGTGAGCCTCGGTCGCGGGCGCGTCTGCTGCAGGAGTTTCTGTCGCAGGCGCCTCGGTCCCGGGCGCTTCGGTTTCCGGATCCGTCTCCGCGTCGGTTGCGGGAGAGGTGCTTTCGTTTGTATAAACGTCGGTCGTTTCGGCGCCGCCCTTGTTTTTGCTTACGGACTCCGCGTGGCACTCGGCGGCGATGAGAAGAAGTATGACGAGCGCGGCAGCGATGACCGTCAGTTTTTTATTCGTTTCAGCTTTCATATCCTGTTATTTCCTTTTTGCTCTGTCTCAATATTCAAAGCCGAGGCGGAGCGCCTTCGTATTTCCCTCGACGAGCGCCGAGCGAGACGCCGGTATGCCGGAGACGAGGTCTTTGAGAAACGCGTCGTAGTCGAAAATGCCTGTTTTTTTTATGACGTGACCAAGCATTATGACGTTTGCGAGACCGGAAAGTCCGTTGTCGGAGGCAAGTGAGGACGCGGGGATGTAGTGCGCCTCTATGTCGGTGCGGGCGGTCTTTCTGTCTATCATCGCGCTGTCCGCAAAGAGCATCCCGCCGGGCTTTATATGCGGCTCGAATTTATCGAACGAGGGAATGTTCAATGCGATGAGGATGTCGGGGTCGGGCACGAGCGGCGAGCCTATCTCCTCGTCAGAGATTATGACGGAGCAGTTCGCGGCGCCGCCGCGCATCTCGGGACCGTATGAGGGGAGCCATGTAACGTGAAGTCCTTCGTGCATTCCCATCTTCGCCAAGGCTTTTCCGGCAAAGAGCACGCCCTGTCCGCCGAAGCCCGCTATGAGGATGTTGTAAGTCCCTTGTTTCATTTCGTTTCCTCCTTCGGCGCGTCGACGTCCTTGTATGTGCCGAGCGGATAATAAGGTATCATGTTTTCACGCAGCCAAGAGAGTGCGTCCTTCGGCGAAAGTCCCCAGTTCGTAGGGCAGGTCGAGAGTACTTCGATAATAGAGAAACCCTTGCAGTCGAGCTGATTTTTAAAGCCCTTGAGGATCGCCTTTTTCGCGTTTCTGACGTTTGCTGGCGTGTCTACCGAAACGCGCGCGGCGTATGCCACGCCGTCGAGCGTTGAGAGCATTTCGCAGACGCGGACGGGATTGCCCTGTATCTTGGGCGTTCTGCCGTACGGCGTCGTCGCCGTGACCTGACCCGGCAGCGTCGTCGGCGCCATCTGTCCGCCCGTCATGCCGTATATGCAGTTGTTGATGAACACGACGGTGATGTTTTCTCCGCGCGTCGCGGCGTGTACTGTCTCCGCAGTACCGATGGCGGCAAGGTCTCCGTCTCCCTGATATGTAAAGACGACGAGCTCGGGATGCGTGCGCTTGACGCCCGTTGCGACGGCGGGCGCTCTTCCGTGCGCCGCCTCTATCATGTCGCAGTTGAAGTAATTATATGCAAATACCGCGCAGCCGACAGGAGCGATGCCGACGGTTTTGTCCTCGACGCCGAGCTCGTCTATCGCCTCGGCGACGAGACGGTGGACGATGCCGTGCGTGCAGCCGGGGCAGTAGTGCATCAGCGTATCGGCAAGGGCGTGCGGTCTTTCAAATACAACAGCCATTTTTTGAATATACCTCCTTTTTCATATCGAAAGCTCGCGCGCCATCGCGCAGAGCTTTTCGGCGACGTCCGCCGGAGCGGGGATGACGCCGCCCGTACGTCCGAAGAAATCAACGGGACGACGGCATTCGCAGGCGAGCTTGACGTCCGTCACCATCTGTCCCATCGAAAGCTCGACGGAGAGGAACGCCTTCGCCGTGTCGGCGAGCGCGGATATCTCCTTGTTCGGGAACGGCCAGAGCGTTATCGGACGGAGAACTCCCGCCTTGACGCCGCGCGAACGCGCGATCTGCGCCGCCGTTTTTGCGATGCGCGCGGCGATGCCGAACGCGACGACGACGATGTCTGCGTCGTCAGTCATGTATTTTTCGCACATGACTTCGTTTTCTTCGATTTTGCGGTAACGCTCGAAGCGGTCGCGGATCGAGCGCTCGAGCTCCTCGGGCTCCATGAGAAGGGAGTTTACGATATTGTGCTTGCGCGCGCCGCGGTGGCCGCAGGTCGCCCACGTCTTTTCCGGCAGCTCGCGCGGCTTTCTCGTGGAAAAGTCGACGGGCTCCATCATCTGACCTATCGCGCCGTCGGCAAGGATGATGACGGGGGTGCGGTAAATGTCCGCGAGGTCGAACGCCTCGCCCGTGAGCGTCGCCATCTCCTGAACCGTCGAGGGGGCGAGCACGATAAGATGCATATCGCCGTGTCCGTATGCCTTTGTTGCCTGATAATAGTCAGCCTGAGAGGGCTGGATGCCGCCGAGACCTGGTCCGCCGCGCTGGACGTTGACGACGACGGCGGGAAGATCCGAGCCGACGAGATACGAGATGCCCTCGCTCTTGAGGCTGATGCCGGGCGAGGAGGACGACGTCATCGCGCGCGTGCCGGATGCGGACGCGCCGAGCAGCATATTTACCGCCGCGATCTCGGACTCAGCTTGAAGGCAGAGCCCGCCGACCTTCGGCATGCGCTTTGCCATGTATTCCGATATCTCCGTCTGCGGAGTTATAGGGTATCCGAAATAGTAGAGGCAGCCTGCGTTTATCGCCGCTTCGGCGATAGCCTCGTTGCCTTTCATAAGTACCTTTGCCATATCTTTATGTAACCGTTTCCTTTCTCTGACGTATGGGGGTGCGCCGTTATCAGACGTCGCGCTCAACGCGTATGACGACGTGAGGGCACATCAGCGCGCACATGGCGCAGGCGATGCACTTTTCCGCATCGGTGACCGAGGCGGGGTGATAGCCCTGCGAATTGAGCTTTTTTCCGTCGAGCGTCAGTATCTTTTTGGGACATACGTCGACGCAGAGACCGCAGCCGCGGCAGCGGTCGGAAGAGATCGTGACCTTGTTCATGTGTTTCTCCTTGCTTTGTATTTCGGTTGCTAAAACAGCTTTTTTGTGTGCCCGTCCATGACGAAAACATTCTCGACGCCCTCCGGCGCGCGCGCCTTTCCTATGACGGAGGTAAAGACGACGGGCAGACCCGTGAGCTTCGACACGCGCTCGGCGTAAGAAACGGAGGCGGCGACGGTTTCCCGCGTCGTTTCGGCGCCGAGGTTTGAATTGTTCACGATGCCGGTGAAGCGCAGGCGGGAATACCCCTCGATCTCCCTCATGACGGCGACGGCGTCCTCAGGGTCGGCGATGAGCGGGCGGTACATGTTTATCACATACAGCATCTCATAGCCGACGCGGGATATGTCGCGTTCGTATACGCCGAGCGCTGCGGCTCCGTCGTCACCTCCGACGTCGAATATCGCCGTCTCGTCGGAAAAGAAGACGGAGGCAATTTCGGGGGGAAGGGTGGGGATGTCGACGTTAGTGTTCGAGTATTCGGGGATGATGGTCCTGACGCCGGCAGCGCGAAGCTCGGGCACCGAGTCCGCCGCGCGAAAATAGGGGTTGACGGTGTCGAGATCTATTATGACCGAGCCGCGGTCGGCAGAGGCGAGCGCTAGCGACACCGCGACGTTCGTCTTTCCCGTGCCGAAATGACCGGCGACGATGATGATCCTTTTGCTGCTGCCGACCATTTTGCGGCCTCCCACACTTGATAATAAATAATTATATCACTGATTATACCATAAATTCCTTCCTTAGTGTCGCCGCGTATGCGGCGACATAAAATCAAAAGGAATTTTGGTCAATAAACGCTTCCATAGACTGCCGTCGCCGCTGCCGCGGCGACTTTGGCATAGATTGCGTT
>CANRKP010000049.1 GCA_947631245.1 uncultured Clostridia bacterium | reverse complement strand
GGGACCGACGTGTTCGTGCCGGGCATAATGGAGCTCGTCGAGCGGACGGGAGTTCATTCGGGAGACTCGATATCGGTCTATCCGACGTTCAGCGTTTCCGACAAGGTCAAGGGGACTATTCTCACATACGCGAAGAAGCTCGGGCTCGGCATTGGCATCGTGGGGCTTTACAATATCCAGTTCATAGTTGACAAAAACGACAACGTGTTCATAATCGAGGTCAACCCGCGCTCGTCGAGGACGGTTCCGTTCCTCTCGAAGGCGACGGGCTACAGCCTCGCGGACATCGCGACGGAGGTCATCCTTGGCAAGACGCTCAAGGAGCAGGGGATATTCTCCCTTTACCCCGAGGAAAAGAAGAGGTACTACGTCAAGGTGCCTGTGTTCTCGTCGAACAAGATAAAGGGGCTCGACGCGTACCTTTCGCCCGAGATGAAGTCGACGGGCGAGACGATAGGATATGACAGGAAGCTGCACCGCGCGATGTTCAAGGCGATGACGGCGTCGGGCATGAAGCTGCAGAACTACGGCACGGTGCTCGTCACGCTCGCGGACGAGGACAAGGAAGAGGCGCTGCCGCTCGTGAAGCGGTTCTACGACATGGGCTTCAACATCGAGGCGACGATAGCGACGGCGGAATTTCTGCGCGCGCACGGCATCAGAACGAGGGTACGCAGAAAGATATCGGAGGGCAGCGAGGAGATTCTCGACTCGATACGCTCGGGATACGTCAGCTACGTCATCAACACGCGCGCCATAATGTCGGGCGTTCACTACGAGGACGGCGTCCTGATCCGCCGCTGCGCGACGGAGAACAACGTCACGATGTTCACATCTCTTGACACCGTGCGCGTCCTGCTCGACGTCCTCGAGGAAACGACGCTCAAGGTCTCAACGATAGACGCGGAATAAGAAAATGGAAAAAACGGTTCTGACAGTCATCGAAAACGTCCCCGTCGCAAAGGACGTATACAAAATGCGCCTTTCGGGAGCCGCGGGCGAGACCGGACCCGGGCAGTTTATAAATATCGCGGTCCCGGGCAGGTTTTTGCGCCGCCCGATCTCGGTGCACGACGCATGCGCGGACGGGATAACTATAATATATAAGGTCATAGGCGGCGGGACCGAGGATATGTCGCGCATGGAAAAGGGGACGAGGCTCGACGTGCTGACGTGCCTCGGAAACGGGTTCGACACCGCCCCGTCGGGGGACGCGCCGCTGCTCCTCGGCGGAGGTCTCGGCACAGCGCCGATGTATCTGCTCGCAAAAAAGCTCGTTTGCGAGGGAAAGCATCCGCGCGCCGTGCTCGGATTTGCGTCCGCAGACGACGTTTTCGGCGCGGATGAGCTCTCATCTTTAGGGGTAGACGTCGCGGTCACGACCGTCGACGGCTCGCTTGGGGTAAAGGGCTTTGTGACGGACGCGCTGCCGGAGGAATTTTCATACGTTTACGCCTGCGGTCCCTTGCCCATGATGAGGGCTGTATACGATAAGACTAAGACGGACGGGGTCGGCGGGCAGTACAGCTTTGAGGCGCGGATGGGGTGCGGATTCGGCGCGTGCCTCGGATGCAGCATTAAAACGACGGGCGGAAGCCGACGCGTCTGCCGCGACGGCCCCGTTTTCAGGCGGGAGGAAATAATATGGGAAACGCGGGAAGGCTGACGACGGAGCTCTGCGGCATAACGCTCGACAATCCGATAATACCGGCGTCGGGCACGTTCGGCTTCGGGTACGAGTTCGCGGAGTATTACGACATAAACTGCCTCGGCACGTTCTCCTTCAAGGGGACGACGAAGGAGCCGCGCTTCGGCAATCCGACGCCGCGCATCGCGGAGTGCCCCGCGGGCATGATTAATTCGGTCGGGCTGCAGAACCCCGGCGTTCACGCCGTCGTAGAGCATGAGCTGCCGCGCCTGCGCGAGTGCTTTCACAAGCCGGTGATGGCGAACGTCGGCGGATTTTCGCCCGGGGAATACGCGTACACGGTGGAGGCGCTCGACGGGGAGGATTGCATCGGCTGGTACGAGATAAACGTGAGCTGCCCGAACGTACACGCGGGCGGCGCCGTCACGGGCTCGGACTGCCGCGCCACGGCGGAGGTGACGCGCGCGGTGCGCCGCGTCACGAAAAAGCCCGTCATAGTCAAGCTCTCGCCGAACGTCACCGACATCGCCGAGATCGCGAAGGCGGCGGAGGCGGAGGGCGCGGACGGCATAAGCCTCATAAACACTCTTCTCGGCATGAGGATAGACCTGCGGTCGAAAAAGCCCGTGATCGCCAACAAAATGGGCGGATTTTCGGGTCCCGCGGTGCTGCCCGTCGCGCTGAGGTGCGTATATCAGGTGTACGAGGCGGTGAAGGTGCCGATCGTAGGCATGGGGGGCGTTTCGTCCGCAGAGGACGTTATCGAAATGATGCTCGCGGGGGCGTCTGCCGTCGGCGTCGGCGCCGCGAACCTCTTCGACCCTTACGCGTGCCGCGACATAATCGAGGCGCTGCCCGGCGCGCTCGACAAATACAGGATAGGGAACATAAGAGACATAATAGGAGGTGCTCACTGATGGGACGCGACGTTATTGTGGCGTGCGACTTTTCCTCTATGGAGGACACGCTTTCGTTCCTCGGAAAATTCACGGGGAGAAAGCCTTTCGTCAAAATAGGAATGGAGCTTTATTACGCGGAGGGACCCGCCGTCGTGCGCGAGCTCAAGGCGAGGGGGCATAAGATATTCCTCGACCTCAAGCTGCACGACATACCGAACACGGTAAAGAAAGCGATGGCGGTGCTCTCCCGCCTCGACGTCGACATATGCAATCTGCACGCCGCGGGGACGACGGCGATGATGAAGGCGGCGCTCGAGGGACTGACGAGACCGGACGGCAGCCGTCCGCTCCTTATAGCGGTAACGCAGCTCACCTCGACAGATCAGGAGGCGATGGAGCGCGACCTGTTGATAAAGGAGCCGATAAAGGACGTCGTCATGCACTACGCAAAAACGGCGAAGGCGGCGGGGCTCGACGGCGTCGTCTGCTCGCCGCTCGAGGCGGAGGCGGTCCACGGCGCGTGCGGACGCGAGTTTCTGACTGTGACGCCCGGCGTCCGCTTCGCGGACGGTGACGTCGGCGACCAGAAGCGCGTTATGACGCCGGCGGAGGCTAAGCGCATAGGCTCAGACTACATCGTCGTCGGCAGACCGATAACGGCGGCTGACGACCCTGTTGCCGCGTACGAAAGATGCGTGCGCGAATTTGTTGACTGACGGGGGTGCAGAATGGAAAACTACAAAAGAGAATTCATCAAATTCCTCGAGGGCGCGGGAGTGCTCAAATTCGGGGATTTCACGGCGAAGAGCGGGCGCAAGATCCCGTACTTCATAAACGCGGGCGACATAAAGACGGGAGAGCTCATATCAAAGCTCGGCGCGTTCTACGCCGACAGCTACACGGAAAAGCTCGGCACCCGCCGCGCGTACCTCTACGGACCCGCGTACAAGGGCATACCGATAGCCGTCTCGGCGTCGATCGCGCTCGCCGGGCGCGGGCTCGATCTGCCGTTCTTCTTCAACCGCAAGGAAGCGAAGGACCACGGCGAAGGCGGCGTCTTCGTCGGCAGCGTCCCCGGAGCGGGGGATGAGGTCGTCATCGTCGAGGACGTCATAACGGCGGGCACCGCGATACGCGAGAGCATGGAGAACCTTTCGGGGCTCGGCGTCAAGGTCGCGGCGGCGTTCGTCATGGTAGACAGAAAGGAAAAAGGACGCGGTGAAAAATCCGCGATGGCGGAGACGGAGGAGGAATTCGGCTTTCCGGTCTATTCCGTCGTCGATGTCTACGACATAATAGAGTATCTTGAAGAGAAGCCCGAAAACGCCGAGAACGTCGCGAGGATCAGGGCGTACCTCGCCGTCAACGGCGCCGCCGAATAAATGATCGGAGGAAAATATGAGAAGCCTTATCGACATTCTCGACCTTGATACAGGCGAGATAGACGCGCTTGTCAAAACGGCGCTCGACATAATATCGCACCCCGACACATACGCCGACGTATGCAGAAGAAAGAAGCTCGCAACGCTGTTCTTCGAGCCGTCGACGCGCACGCGCATGAGCTTTGAGGCGGCGATGTACGAGCTCGGCGGTCACGTCATCTCGATGACGGACGGCGCGTCGTCCTCCGCCTCGAAGGGGGAGAGCGTCGCCGACACGGCGAAGATCGTGTCGTGCTACGCGGACATTATTGCGATGCGCCACCCTAAGGAGGGCGCGGCGCTCGTCGCGGCGAAGAACGCGACGGTCCCCGTCGTCAACGCGGGCGACGGCGGACACTGCCACCCGACGCAGACGCTCGCCGACCTTCTGACAATATGGCGCGGGTTCGGGCGGTTTTCCGACCTGACGGTCGGTCTCTGCGGCGACCTCAAGTTCGGGCGGACCGTTCATTCCCTCATCGGCGCGCTCTCGAGGTATCAGGGGATAAAATTCATCCTCATCTCGCCCGAGGAGCTGCGCCTGCCGGGATACGTCAGGGGAGACGTGCTCGACAAATGCGGCATACCGTACACGGAGACAAAGAGCCTTGAGGACGCGCTGCCCGAGCTCGATATACTGTATATGACGCGCGTGCAGCGCGAGCGCTTCTTCAACGAGGAGGATTACATCCGCCTGAAGGACAGCTATGTGCTGACGCCGGAGAAGCTCGCGGGCGCGAAGGGGGATATGGCGGTGCTTCATCCGCTGCCCCGCGTCAACGAGATATCGGTATCCGTCGACCGCGACCCGAGAGCAAAGTATTTCGAGCAGGCGGCGAACGGAAAATATATGCGGATGGCGCTCATAATGATGCTCTTGGGGCTCACAGTGTAAATAGGCGTAAATATAAGGAGGACGGCATGAACGTTGATTCTATAAGGAACGGCATCGTCATAGACCATATAACGAGCGGTCGCGGGATGCGGCTCTTCGAGCTGCTTGGTCTCGGCGGCGAGACGGCGCCCGTCGCGATAATGCTCGGCGTCGCGAGCCGAAAGATGGGGAAGAAGGACATAATCAAAATAGACGCCGACATCCCCGTCGACGTCGACGTCATCGGATTTGTCGACCCGGGCGCGACCGTCAACGTTATAAAGGACGGCAAGCTCATCGAGAAAAAGACGATAGGCAAGCCCGAGCGGCTAACGAACGTGATAAAGTGCAAAAACCCGCGCTGCATCACGTCCTGCGAGCAGGAGCTCGACCACGTTTTCAGGCTGACGGAGCGCGGCGAATACCGCTGCGTCTACTGCGACACGAAGGCGTCGCCGAACTGAAAAAAAGACGCGGGAACGCCGCAAAAACGGCGCGATAATTCGTCATTCCCGCTTGACACGCGTATGCGGAAAATGATATAATAAATCGTAAAAAGGGAATAGCGCGGCGCGACTGACGGGAATTATCGGTGGGTCACCACGGGGGAGCGCACGGCGCATAAAAACTCTTTAAAATCGCCGACCGTCTGGGCACACTTGAACTTGATACAGTCCGAGTGCGCCCTTTTATGTTCTCGGGACGTCGGCGCGGACTTTTGCGTCAAATATCACGGAGGAAAAAATGAAAAAAGTCGGTATAGTGATGGGCAGCGACAGCGACCTGCCGATAGTGAAGAAAGCGTCGGATACGCTCGCCTCGCTCGGCGTGCCCTTTGAGGCGCACGTCTATTCGGCGCACAGGACGCCGGAGGAGGCGCGCGCGTTTGCGGCGGGAGCCGAGGCTGCGGGCTTCGGCGTCATCATAGCCGCGGCGGGAATGGCGGCGCATCTCGCCGGCGCGATTGCGGCGAACACGACGCTGCCGGTAATAGGAATACCTTGCAGCTCAAGCGTTCTCGACGGCATTGACGCCCTTTTGTCTACGGTCGAAATGCCTTCCGGGATACCGGTGGCGACCGTCGCGATAAACGGGGGTGTCAATGCCGCTTTGCTTGCCGCACAGATACTCGCCGTCGGCGACGCCGAGCTTTCGGCAAAGCTCAAAGCCCGCCGCAGGACGGAGGCGGAGGCGGTCCTCGCAAAGGACGCGTCGGTCACGGAAAAGCTAATGAGCTGAAAAGACGGCATAGACGCCATAAAGGAATAAAGAGGCACAAAAGAAAGGAACAGCGCACAAAATGGGAGGCTTTTTCGGGATCGCGGGCAAGAGGGACGCCGTTTCGGACGTATTTTTCGGGACGGACTACCATTCGCATTTGGGGACGCGGCGCGCCGGCATGGCGGCTTATGACCCCGAGCTCGGGCTTCAGAGGGACATACACAATATAGAAAATTCGCCGTTCCGCACGAAGTTCGAGCGGATAACGGACGAGATGAGGGGGCGTTCCGCGATCGGCGTCATCAGCGACTACGACCCGCAGCCTCTGCTCATCAGATCAAAGATAGGGACTTACGCGATCGCGATGATAGGCGTCATCACAAATCAGGACGACCTGACGCGCAGGTATCTGCAGCTCACGGGCGGACATTTCGACGCGATGACGGGCGGCGGCGTCAACTCGACGGAGCTGCTCGCGGGGCTCATAAACCAGCGCCCGACGTTTGTCGAGGGGATAAAGTTCGCGCAGGACAGGATAGAGGGGACGGCGTCCATACTCATCCTCTGCGACGACGGCTCGATAATCGCGGCGCGCGACAAGGTCGGCAGGCTGCCGATATTCGTGGGCAGGAGCGAGGACGGATACGCAATTTCGTTTGAGTCTTTCGCGTATCAGAAGCTCGGGTTCGAGGACGAGCGCGAGCTCGGTCCCGGCGAGATAGTGAAGATAACGGCGGAGGGGATAGAGCAGCTTTCGCCTCCCGGCGAGAAGATGCGTATCTGCGCGTTCCTCTGGAGCTACTACGGCTATCCGACCTCCACATACGAGGGCGTGAACGTCGAGATGATGAGATACAGAAACGGCAGGATAATGGCGCAGCACGACAGGGAAGCCGGCATTGCAAACGACATCGACTACGTCGGCGGCGTCCCCGACTCCGGCACGCCGCACGCGATTGGATACGCAAACGAGAGCGGCGTCCCGTTCGCGCGCGCGTTCATCAAATACACCCCGACATGGTCGAGGAGCTTCACGCCGACCGACCAGCGCGAGCGGAACCGCGTCGCGAAGATGAAGCAGATACCCGTGCACGAGCTGATACAGGGCAAAAAGCTGCTCTTCGTCGACGACTCGATAGTCCGCGGCACTCAGCTGCGCGAAACTGTCGAGTTCCTCTACGACCACGGCGCCGAGGCGGTGCATATGCGGTCCGCGTGCCCGCCGCTCATGTTCGGCTGCAAGTACCTCAATTTCTCGCGCTCGAGAAGCGAGATGGAGCTTATCGCGCGCCGCGTTATCGTCGAGCTCGAGGGCGAAGAAGGTCTTCAGCATATGGACGAATACAGCGACTCGTCGACGGACCGCGGCAAAAAGCTCCGTCAGCTCATCTGCCGCGAGCTGCATTTGGCGTCGCTCGAGTTCCAGTCGCTCGAGGGGATAACGGAGGCGATCGGCATCGAGCCGTGCAAGCTCTGCACATACTGCTGGAGCGGGAAAGAATAAGATTTTTCATCCTTATTTATTTTCGGGGGAATAATATCGATATGACAAATTCAAGATCCGACGCATACGCGGCGGCGGGCGTCGACATAACGGCGGGCTACCGCGCGGTCGAGCTGATGAAGAGCCACATAAAAAGAACTGTCACGAGCGGCGTCGTCTCCGACGTCGGAGGCTTCGGGGGACTTTATAGACCCGAGCTTTCGGGGATAGAGGAGCCCGTGTTCGTCTCGGGAACGGACGGCGTCGGCACTAAGCTGAAGCTGGCGTTTCTGCTCGACAAGCACGACACGATAGGCATCGACTGCGTCGCGATGTGCGTCAACGACATCATCTGCGTCGGCGCCGAGCCGCTCTTCTTCCTTGACTATATCGCGTGCGGGAAAAACGTGCCCGAGAAGATAGAGAAGATCGTCGCGGGCGTCGCCGAGGGCTGCGTTCAGTCGGGAGCCGCGCTCATAGGCGGGGAGACCGCCGAGCACCCCGGTCTTATGCCGGAGGACGAATACGACATCGCGGGCTTTGCCGTCGGCGTCGTCGACAAAAAGAAGATAATAGACACGGCGAAAATGGAGGCGGGGGACGTCGTTTTAGCGCTGCCGTCCTCGGGCGTCCATTCAAACGGGTTCTCGCTCGTGCGCCGCGTTTTCGGAATTGACACGGCTGACAGGGCGGAGCTTGAGGCTCCGGTCGCGGAGCTCGGCGGAAAATCGATAGGAGAAGTCCTGCTCGCGCCGACGAGGATATATGTAAAGCCCGTTCTCTCGCTGCTCAAATGTGCATATGTCAATGTCAAGGGAATATCTCACATCACGGGCGGCGGCTTTTACGAAAACATCCCGCGCTCGATACCGGACGGGCTCTGCGCCGTCATAGACAAGCAGTCGCTTAAAACTCCGCCGATATTCGGCATGCTCGCGCGTCTCGGCGGCATTTCGGAGCACGATATGTTCAACACCTACAACATGGGCGTCGGCATGAGCGTCATTGTCGCGGAAAAGGACGCCGATAAGGCGCTCGACTGCCTCCGCAAAAACGGCGAGAACGCATACGTCATCGGAAGAATAGAGCGCGCCGCGGGAGACGAAAAGATAAGGATATGCTGAAAAATCTGCGGCTCGGCACAGCTGCCGGAATAATGATATCGATAGGCGGCGCGGTCTACCTCTCGTGCGACTCAAAGTACATAGGCGCCCTTCTTTTCACCGTCGCGCTCCTCTCGATCTGCATCAGGGGATACGCGCTGTTCACGGGAAAAGTGGGATTTATAGTCGAGAGCCATAAAAAGGACGACTTTTCCTCGCTCTTTTTGGCGCTCCTCGGCAATCTTTTGGGGACGGTCGTCTGCGGCGTCGTTCTGCGCTATGCGATCCCAGCGATGGGAGAGACGGCGAGGCTGCTCTGCGACGGCAAGCTGACGCAGGTGTGGGCGTCGACGTTCGTCCGCGCGCTCTTCTGCGGCGTGCTCATGTATATAGCCGTAAGCATATACCGCGAGAAAAAGAGCATAGTGGGCATACTTTTCGCGATACCGGTATTTATCCTTTCGGGATTTGAGCACTCGATAGCGGATATGTTCTATTTCGCCGCGTCGGGTATAATTTCGCTTCGCGCCGCGGGCTTTATATGGGTTGTCATCGCGGGCAACGCCGTCGGCGCGATGATCCTCCCCGCGCTCTCATACGAGAGAAAGGCTGAAAACAAATGACAGGCAATGAGAAAAACAACACCGCCAAAATCGCAAACATCGTCGTCCTCGTCTCGGGCGGGGGAACGAACCTCCAGGCGATACTCGACGCCGAGCGGGACGGGAAGATAAAGAGCGGGCGCGTGCGCCTCGTTATATCGAACAAGGAGGGCGCATACGCGCTCGAGCGGGCGCGCGCCGCGCGCGTCCCGACGGCTGTCGTGACGAAAAAGGCGTGCGGCTCGCCGGAGGCGTTCGAGGACGCGCTGATGGAGAAGATAGACAGGGCGGACGCGGACCTCATCGTGCTTGCGGGATTCATGAGTATTCTGTCCTCCCGCTTCACGAAAAAATACGAGCGCATGATAATAAACGTGCACCCGTCGCTCATCCCCTCGTTCTGCGGAGAGGGCTTTTACGGTCTGCGCGTCCACGAGGCGGCGCTTAAAAAGGGCGTCAAGGTCACGGGCGCGACGGTCCACTACGTCAACGAAATTCCCGACGACGGCGAGATAATATGTCAGCGCGCCGTCAGCGTCAGGGAAGGCGACACGCCGGAGACGCTCCAGCGCCGCGTTATGGAGGAGGCGGAATGGATAATCCTGCCCGCCGCGGTCGAGAAAGTGTGCGCCGAGAAAATGAAAATAAAGAAAAACAGGGAGGCAAAGAGGGACATGGACATCTATAAGGTACATAATATCGGGGAGCTCATCAAGGGCAACTCCTACGTCGGGCGCGGAATCGTCGCGGGCCTTTCGGCTGACGGAAAGCACGCCGCCGCCGCGTACTTCATAATGGGCAGGAGCAGCAACAGCCGCAACCGCGTATTCGCGGTGCGCGACGGCGCCGTCTTTACGGAGCCCTACGACGCGTCGAAGGTCGAGGACCCGAGCCTCATCATATACGCCGCCGTGCGCGAGCTCGACGACAAGCTCATCGTCACGAACGGAGACCAGACCGACACGATATACGACGGTATGAGGGCGGGCGAGACGTTCACGCAGGCGCTCATGTCGCGCCGCTTCGAGCCGGACGCCCCGAACCTCACGCCCCGCATCAGCGCGGTGCTCGATTTCGACGGCGGATATTCGTATGAGATGAGCATCCTCAAGAGCGCGGACGCGGCGGGCACGGCGTGCAACAGATACACGTTCTCATATGAGCCGCTTCCCGGCGTCGGTCATTTCATCCACACATACGTCTGCGACGGCGACCCGATACCGACGTTTCAGGGCGAGCCCGAGCGCGTCGCCGTTCCCGACAGCATAGACGAGTTCACGGATACGCTGTGGGATGCGCTCGACGCCGACAACAAAATTTCGCTCTACGTCCGCTATGTTGACATCGCGACGGGAGAAAAAGAGGAACGCATAATAAACAAGAACAAATAAAAAGAAAGAGAGTTTTGCCATGAAGGAATTTGAACTGAAATACGGCTGCAACCCCAATCAGAAGCCGGCGAAGATATTCATGCACGACGGAGGCGAGCTTCCGATAGAGATATTGTCGGGCAGACCCGGATATATCAATTTTCTTGACGCGTTCAACTCGTGGCAGCTCGTGCGCGAGCTGAAGGCAGCCCTCGGCATGCCCGCCGTGACGTCCTTCAAGCACGTCAGTCCCACGTCCGCCGCCGTCGGCATCCCGCTCTCGGAAGAGCTCAAAAAGGCGTGCTTCGTCGACGATATCGACGGGCTTGACTCATCTCCCCTCGCCTGCGCCTACGCCCGCGCGAGAGGAACAGACAGAATGTGCTCGTTCGGCGACTGGGTCGCCCTTTCCGACGTCTGCGACGTCACGACGGCGAAGATGCTGAAGCGCGAGGTCTCGGACGGCATCATTGCTCCGGGATACGAGCCCGAGGCGCTCGAAATACTGAAAACGAAGAAAAAGGGCGCGTACAACATCGTGAAGATAGATCCCGATTACGTTCCCGACCCCGTCGAGCACAAGCAGGTGTTCGGCATCACGTTCGAGCAGGGGAGAAACAATTTCGAGATAAACCGCGCGCTGCTTTCAAACGTCGTGACGAAGAACAAGGAGCTGCCGGAGTCCGCGGTGCGCGACCTCATAGTTTCGCTGATCACGCTCAAGTACACGCAGTCGAACTCCGTCTGCTTCGCCGTCGACGGGCAGGCGATAGGCGTCGGCGCGGGGCAGCAGTCCCGCATCCACTGCACGCGCCTCGCGGGCACAAAGGCGGACACATGGTTTCTGCGTCAGTGCGAAAAGGTGCTCTCGCTGCCGTTCCTCGACACGCTCGGTCGTCCCGACCGCGACAACGTCATAGACGGCTACATCAACCACAACGAAGAGGACGTCACCGCCGACGGCGTATGGCAGAGGTACTTCACCTCGCGCCCCGAGCCGCTGACGGACGAGGAGAAGCGCGCATATCTTGACGGCATAAAGGGAGTTTCCCTCGGTTCGGACGCGTTCTTCCCGTTCTCGGACAACATCGAGCGCGCGAAGCGCAGCGGCGTTTCCTATATCGCGGAGCCCGGCGGCTCGATACGCGACGACGCTGTAATAGAATGCTGCGACAAGTACGGCATCGCAATGGCGTTCACGGGCATGAGGCTGTTCCATCACTGATAAGACGGGGTTAAAAAAGATGAAGATACTCGTTGTCGGCGGCGGCGGAAGAGAACACGCCATAATAAAGAAGCTGAAGGAAAACAGTAAGGTAGAAAAAATATACGCCCTGCCGGGCAACGGCGGCATCGCGGACGACGCCGAGTGCGTCCCGATAGGGGCAAAGGACATAGACGGCATCGTAAACTTCGCCGTCGAAAAAAAGGTCGACTACGCCGTCGTCGCGCCGGACGACCCGCTCGTGCTCGGCTGTGTCGACAGGCTCGAGGAGCGCGGCATCCCATGCTTCGGTCCGCGGAAAAACGCGGCGATAATCGAGGGGAGCAAGGCGTTCTCGAAGAACCTGATGAAAAAATACGGCATCCCGACGGCGGCGTACGAGACGTTTTCCGATATGGACGCGGCGCTTGAGTATTTAAAGACCGCGAAGATACCGATAGTTGTCAAGGCGGACGGGCTTGCGCTCGGCAAGGGCGCCATCGTCTGCATGACGAGAGATGAGGCAAACGAAGCCGTCGTCTCAATGATGAGAGACGGAAAATTCGGCAAGAGCGGGGAGCGGGTCGTCATCGAGGAATTCATGACGGGACCCGAGGTCTCCGTCCTCTCGTTCACGGACGGGAAAACAGTCGTGCCGATGGTGTCCTCCATGGACCACAAGCGCGCGCACGACGGCGACACGGGACCGAACACGGGCGGCATGGGAACTGTCGCGCCGAACCCGTATTATACCGAAAAGATCGCGCGCGAGTGCATGGAGACTATATTCCTGCCCACGGTAAACGCGATGAACGCCGAGGGAAGGACCTTCCGCGGGTGCCTCTATTTCGGGCTGATGCTTACGCCCGAAGGACCGCGCGTCGTCGAATACAACTGCCGCTTCGGTGATCCGGAGACGCAGGTCGTCCTCCCGCTGCTCAAAACGGACCTTCTGACCGTCATGGAGGCGGTGACCGAAGGCAGGCTCTCGGAGATTGAGGTCGAGTGGGAGCGTGGCTGCGCCGCGTGCGTTATCGCGGCGTCCGACGGATACCCGCAGTCGTACAAAAGCGGGTACGAGCTGAAAATCCCCGACGACGTGAAGCCGCACACATACGTCGCCGGAGCCGTACTTGAAGACGGCGTGCTCAAAACGCACGGCGGGCGCGTGCTCGGCGTGACCGCGGTCGCGGACACGCTCTCCGAGGCGATAGACGCGTCTTATGCGATGGCGGACAGAATAGAATTTGAGAACAAGTACTGCCGGCGCGACATAGGCCGCCGCGCGCTCGCGGCGAAGAACCTTTGAGGTGAATGATGGTATACAGAGTTTACGTTGAAAAAAAGCCGGGGCTTGACAATGAGGCAAGGGCGCTGGCGTCGGACATAAGGCATTTTCTCGGGATAGAGGCGCTTGAGGGCGTCCGCGTCATCAACAGATACGACGCCGAGAACATCACGCCCGAGCTGTTCGCCTCCGCCGTCGGCACCGTCTTTTCGGAGCCGCCGCTCGACACGGTGACGGAGGAGCTCGACGTTAGGGTCAAAGATGGGACGACAGTATTTGCCGTTGAATATCTGCCCGGTCAGTTCGACCAGAGGGCGGACTCGGCGGCGCAGTGCATACAGATAATCTCGCAGGGGGAGCGCCCGACCGTGCGCTCCGCAAAGGTGTACGTCCTCGAGGGGAAGCTCTCGGAAGCGGAAATAGCGGAGATAAAAAAATACGTCATCAACCCCGTCGAGGCGAGGGAGGCGGCGCTCGAAAAGCCCGAGACGCTCGCCGCCGCGTTCGATATGCCGACGACGGTAAAGACGCTCGAGGGCTTCACTTCCCTTGACAGGGCGGGGCTCGAAAAGCTCGTCTCGGATTTCGGTCTTGCGATGGACGTCGACGACGCCGAGTTCTGCCGGAAGTATTTCGAGAGCGAGCACCGCGACCCGACGATAACCGAGCTCCGCATGATAGACACATACTGGTCAGACCACTGCCGACACACGACGTTCCTCACCGTGATAGACGACGTGAAGTTCGAGGACGAGACGCTTGCGCGCGCGTTCGAGCATTATATGGACGTAAGGCGTGAACTCGGCAGGAAAAAGCCCGTTAGCCTGATGGACATAGCGACCGTCGCCGTGTCGTATCTGAAGCGGACGGGAAAGCTCGACAGGCTCGACGAATCCGAGGAGATAAACGCCTGCACGGTGAAGATAGACGTCGACGTCGACGGCGTGCGCGAGCCGTGGCTTCTGCTCTTCAAAAACGAGACGCACAATCATCCGACGGAGATCGAGCCGTTCGGCGGCGCGGCAACGTGCATCGGCGGCGCCATCCGAGACCCGCTCTCGGGCCGCTCATACGTCTACGGCGCGATGAGAGTGACGGGAGCCGCCGACCCGACGGTGCCTGTGTCGGAGACGATACCGGGAAAGCTGCCGCAGCGCAAGATAGTGACGACGGCGGCGGCGGGCTACTCGTCATACGGCAATCAGATAGGACTTGCGACGGGCATCGTCGATGAGATATATCACCCGGGTTATGCCGCGAAGCGCATGGAGATAGGCGCCGTTATCGCCGCCGCCCCGGCGGAGAACGTCCGCCGCGAGCGCCCGGAGGCGGGCGACGTCGTGATACTGCTCGGCGGCGCTACGGGGCGCGACGGGATAGGCGGCGCGACAGGCTCTTCAAAGGCGCATAACGCGCACTCGGTCGAGACGTGCGGCGCCGAGGTGCAGAAGGGCAACGCGCCCGAGGAAAGAAAGCTCCAGCGCCTCTTCCGCAGGGGAGACGCCAGCCGCCTTATCAAGCGCTGCAACGACTTCGGAGCGGGCGGAGTTTCCGTCGCAATCGGCGAGCTTGCGGACGGGCTCGATATCGACCTTGACGCCGTCCCGAAAAAGTACGAGGGTCTCGACGGCACCGAGCTCGCGATAAGCGAATCTCAGGAGAGGATGGCGGTCGTCGTAAATTCGACAGATGTCGATAAATTTTTGACGATTGCAGAAGAAGAAAATCTGAACGCCACGCCCGTCGCCGTCGTAAAGGCGGAGCCGAGGCTGACGATGAGATGGAAAGGGAACGTCATCGTCGACGTGTCGCGCGAATTCCTGAATTCAAACGGCGCGGAGAAGCACATCACAGTAACGCCCGCGGCGTCAAAAGTTCCCGAAAAATCGGTCACGGGAGATTTCTGCGAGAATATGCTCCGCACCGCGAAGGACTTGAACGTCTGCTCGAAGCGCGGTCTTTCCGAAATGTTTGATTCAACCATAGGCGCGGGCACCGTGCTCATGCCGTTCGGAGGGAAACTGCAGAGAACGCCGATACAGGCGATGGCGCAGAAGATACCTGTCCTTGACGGACACACCGACGACTGCTCGCTCATGGCATGGGGCTACGACCCGTATGTCACGGAGCAGAGCCCGTATCACGGCGCGTACCGCGCTGTCGTCGAATCCGTTTCAAAGCTCATAGCGACTGGCGCGGAATTCCGCGACGTGTATCTCACGTTCCAGGAATATTTCGAGCATCCGGGACGCGACGGGGCGCGCTGGGGCAAGCCCGCGGCGGCGCTGCTTGGCGCGTTCGAGGCGCAGCTCGCGCTCGGCATCGGAGCGATAGGAGGGAAGGACTCGATGAGCGGCAGCTTCGAGGATCTCGACGTGCCGCCGACGCTCGTTTCCTTCGCCGTAACGACGGAAAAGACAGGCAGCGTGAGGTCGCCGGAGTTCAAGCGCGCGGGCGACGCCGTCGTCCTCATCTCTCCCGAGTACAAAGAGGACGGAATACCGAATACGGAATCGCTATTAAAGACGTTTGCCGAAGTGACGCGGCTGCTTCGCACGGGCGACGCAGTTTCGGCGTACACGCCCGGTATGGGAGGCATTGCCGCCGCCGTCATGAAGATGGCGATGGGCAACGGCTTCGGCTTTGAGTTTGACCGCGGCTTTGACGTTGAGCGCATCAAGG
>CANRKP010000048.1 GCA_947631245.1 uncultured Clostridia bacterium | reverse complement strand
CACCTCACTAAATTTGAAATTCCATTTCAGACTTGTTGAACAGGTAAAGACGCGAAGCGGGTTTATCTGTTCGGCAAGTACACAGGGGATAGCCGCTTTAGCGGCGCCGTGGGGTGTAGCCCCCTTGACGGAGCGGAGCGACGAAACCTCTCGGACGGCGGTTTTCTGCTGTCAGAGAGGAAGCCTCGCAGAGCGCACGATACATGGACGCCAGACTATGTATAGAAGTGCGCCCTTTAGTTCCTAAAGGGTTTTGCAACTTCTCAACAAACGGGAAGTTAGCGATAATAACCAGCGACACCGATTCCAATTGTTGCCCAATGGTTTGCTCTTCGCATATCCTTTGCTATATCTGCATTATTGTCGGTGGAGATGCCATTAGCTTTCATTTCTTCTATCATTTCCTTCACATCAGACAGACGTATTTCCCGATAGATACCTACACTGATATTGAGGAAGGAAAATGAATACCCCCGCTCTGTATAATCAATTTCTCCATCATTTTTTTGCCGCAACAGATCAACTAAATCATCCGCAGGGGTATCAAACGCGGAAACACCATATATGACAGGGCGCAAAGAACCGTCGATGCCTCCCAAAAACTCAATAAATTCAACCTTTTTGTTTTCATCATAATCTATCGCCATATCGCTGTCATAGTAATAATATCGTTTCCCCGCAAGTTTACCCTTTCCGATTGCGGCTTCAACAGCAGCCTGTTCCATTCCCAAATAAACAGGAATACCATCAATTACTATTTTTTCTAAAGGATATATTTCTATATTCAACATTGTTCCCTTTCCCTTCTGCAAATCCCGAAATGTCGAACAGTCACCCACTCGACGCTGAACATTATACCACCCAAATGTGAAGAAATCTATCACTCTTTAGGTACGTTTATCAAAATATTTCTCTTAAATCTCTGTGTATATCGAATAGAAAACGCCCCGGCGATTTTATCCTCATCCGGAGCGTTCCTATCCGCTGTTCCTGCCCGTCTTAAAGACAAGCTCAAATAACATCCTGTTTTATGACCAGCCCGCAAAACGAAAGTTTTTTTGCTTCTTCGGGGATGATTTTATTTTTTTTCGGCTCTTTTTTTTGCTCTTGCCTCCGCTCTGCATCCGAAATAGAAGCGGGGCAGGGCGGTCATCCGTCCGAACCTTGAGGGCTCGCGGAGCAGACGGTAGAGCCATTCGAGATCGAGGGATATAAAGAGCTTTGGCGCACGCGCCGCCGTGCCCGCATATATGTCGAGCGAGCCGCCGAGCGCCAGCGCCGCGCGAACGCCGGCACGGGAGAGCTTTTCAGTGTTTTCGTAAATCCATACCTCCTGCGCCGGCGCGCCGAGACAGACGTAAAGGATGGCGGGGCGTGCCGATGCGATTTTTTCTATGACCTCGTCTGAGGCTGCCCCGTGCTTTTCGAAATATCCGTCGCCGCAGCCGACGACGCTGAGCCCTGAGTATTTTGCCTCGGTTTTTTCTTTTGCCGCCTCGGCTACCCCCTGTTTGCCGCCGAGAAAATATACCGGTATCCCGCGCTTTGCGGAGAGGGCGAGCACGACATCTCCGAGCTCTACGCCCGCGATCTTTTCCGAAAGCGGCGTCCCGAAGATCTTTGCGGCCTTTATTATACCCGTGCTGTCAGGGATAACGAGACCCGCGGAGTTGATGATGCGGCGGAGGTTCCCCGTCCCGTCCTCGACAGAGAGCTGCACTATCTCCGAGTTCGGCGTGAATACGGTTAAAAGCTGCCCTTCGTCCGCTTCGGCGTGTGAAACTATCGCGGAGGCGGCCTCGTCGAGCGTCACGTTGTCAAATCCGACGCCGCGTATGTCGACGCGGGGGCGGGAGCTTAGGTTCATATCCCGCAGAATTCGGTGACGGCGGCTTTGTATTTTTCTATCTTGGCGTCGGCAGCCTCGGCAGAGGCGCCGACGACGAGATAGTAAAACTTCACCTTGGGCTCCGTGCCCGACGGACGGACGACGATGACGTCGCCGCCTTCGAGCGAGAAGTACATGACGTCGGAGGAGGGAAGCCCCGTGCTCTCGGTGTGTCCCGTCGCGGTCTCCGTTATCGTGCCGCTTTGGTAGTCGCGGACGTGTGTCACGCGGGCTCCCGCAAACGACGCGGGCGCGTCGCCTCTGAGGTGCGACATGAGAGATGCTATTTTCTCCGCGCCGTCAAGACCCGACATCGTGATGCTGACGGTGTGCTCGCGGAAGAAGCCGTAACGTGCGTAGAGCGAGTCGAGCGCGTCCGCGAGCGTCATGCCGCGCGCGGCGTAGAACGACGCCATCTCACAGATGAGCATCGAGGCGACGACGGCATCCTTGTCGCGGGCGTATGTGCCCTTGAGATATCCGTAGCTCTCCTCAAACCCAAGCAGGAACGTGCCGTGCCCGGACTCCTCGCTCTTCTTTATGACCTCGCCGATGAACTTGAAGCCCGTGAGCACGTTGTGGAGCGTGACGCCGTTTTCGACGCAGATACGGGAGACCATCTCGGTCGTGACGATCGTTTTGACGGCGAACGGCTCGGGGGGCATTTTGTTCTGCTCGCGGTATGCGGTGATGATATAGTCAAGGAGCATCGCGCCCATTTGGTTTCCGCTTATCGTGACGAATTCGCCCGATTTCGTGCGGACCATGACGCCGACGCGGTCGCAGTCGGGGTCGGTGGCGATGACGAGGTCGGAGCCGACCTCGCGCGCTATCTCGAGCCCGCGGACGAACGCCTCTTTGAATTCGGGGTTCGGATTCTTTATTCCCGTGAAGTCCCCGTTCGGTATCATCTGCTCGGGCACAGGATAAAGGTGCTTAAGCCCTATGCGGGAAAGAATTTCCGGCACCATGCGGTATCCGGCGCCGTAGAGCGGCGTGTAGACGATCTTGAGCGTGTCGGCGACTGCGGCGACGGCGTCGGGATTGACTGCCTCCGCCCTGACGGCGGCGAGATACGCCTCGTCGGTCTCCTTGCCTATTATCTCGACCGTGCCGCTCTTTACAGCTTCGTCGAACGCGACGCGTTTGACATCGTCGAAAATATCGACGGACGCCATCGAACGCGCGACGACGTCGGCATGATCGGGCGGAAGCTGCGCGCCGTCTTCCCAGTACGCCTTGTAGCCGTTATATTCCTTCGGATTGTGAGACGCCGTGATGTTTATGCCCGCGATGCAGCCGTGATGGCGCACGGCGAAGGAGAGCACCGGCGTCGGACGCAGGCTCTCGAAGAAATAGACGTGTATGCCGTTCGCGGCGAGTACGGAAGCCGCCGTCTCGGCGAAGAGGCGCGAATTTATGCGGCTGTCATACGCTATCGCAACGCCGCGGTCTGCCGCGCCGCAGCCGAGGATCAGATCCGCGAGCCCCTGCGTCGCGTGCGCGACGGTGTATACGTTCATGCGGTTCGTGCCCGCCGCCATCGTGCCGCGAAGTCCGGCTGTGCCGAACGAAAGAAACGAGGCGAAGCGGGATTTCAGCTCGTCTTCGTTATCTGCGATAAGGCGGAGCTCCGCTTTCGTCGCCTCGTCGACGACGGGAGAGGAGAGCCAGCGTTCATAGCTTTCTCTGATGCGGTTTTCCATACAAAATTCCTCCGTTATTTTTTATATCATGTTGTTGTCAGGCGTTTCTTACGGATACCTCGCCCGAGAAAAGGCGGAGCACCTCCCCGCCGCGTTCGACGAGGAGCGAGCAGTCACGGTCTATGCCGACCGCGCGGGCGGTATAGTCGGGCGAGCCGTCAAACGAGTGGACGGTGACAGTCTGTCCGACGGTCGAGCAGAGAGCGGTATATTCGTCTATAAGTGCGTCGGAGCCTATTTCCGGCAGCCGCTCGCAGAAGCGGGATACGACGCCGCCGATGATAAGGGAGGCGTCGACGGTCATGTCCGTATGCGCGTCGAGAGACGTCGCCGTGTCGGGAAAGCGGGTGTTCACGCCGTTTATGCCTATGCCGACGACGGCGCGCAGCACGTCTTTGTCGAAAAACGATTCGGCGAGGATGCCGGCAAGCTTTTTGCCCGCGAGAACGAGGTCGTTCACCCATTTTATCCTCACGTCGAGACCGAAGATATCGCGCAGCGTCAGCGCGGCGCAGATGCCCGACAGCGGTGTTATGCGCGCCGCCGCAGACGGGGACGCGGGCATTGATACGGTGAAGCTGAAGTATATCCCTCCGTACTCGGATTCAAATCCGCGCCCGAGCCTGCCCTTGCCCGATACCTGCCTTTCGGCGGCGAGGACTGTCGGCGAGGTCTCGCCGGAGCGGAGCATATGAAGAAGGTCGTCGTTCGTGGAGCCCGTTTCGGCTGTGACGCGGACCGAATATCCGCGCGGCAGAAGCGGCGCTATCCTGTCAGCATCCGCAGGGAGAAAATCATGTCCTGTCTTCATTTATGTTTCTGTATATGCCGAGCACCGTGTGCTCCTTGTGGCAGAGATTGAGGTATAGGAGCGTGGGCAGAAGATCCCCGCCCGCGCGGACGGTGAAGTGATGCACAAAGCCTCCGTTCTCGGACGGATAAGAGCAGACGGAAATGACGGCGTGCATGTGGTATATGACGGCGGCGGTGATGTCGGAGACGCTGCCGCCAGTGACCGTGAATTCGAAAAGCTCGGGCTCCGAAAAGATTGGTCCCGTGTATGCGCCGCAGAGAGCGAAGCGCGTCTCTTCCTCCGAGGAGGCGGCGACGCGCACCGTCGCGAGCAGCTTTAGGTCGTGGGCGTCAATCATGCGGTAGAAGGAGCGCAGTTCGCCGTCGCGGCTGCTGCCGACGGGAATAATCGCGCAGTCGGCGTCTCCGTCGAGCACGCAGTCGCAAGCGCCCGAAACGCGCTCGGAATGGTGCGGCCTGAGCTCGACGTGCAGCGAGCGCAAAAGCTCGTCGCGGAAGGCGGCAAATGCCGCGTCCGCAAAGCCCCCCGTAACGTAAGCCGCCGTCGCGGAATGAGGCGGGTACGTCTCACTCTCGTCGACATGGGGAAATACATCAGAAAGGGCGGGCAGCGCGCCTGCCTCCGCGCATACGGAGGCAAACATCTTTGCAAATCGCGCGCCCGGGATCCCGGGAGAGCAGTATGGCTCGGCGAGCCTGCGGAGCGCGGACACGGCGTCCTCGTCGCGCACCGTAGAGGAGAAAAACGCCCTCTCCGGTTCCGGCATTTCATAAAACGCCGCGCGCGCCAGCTCCTTATAGAGATAATCCTCGATTATTTCGGCGCGCCTGCGGTGCTCGTCGGCGTTCTCTTTCACGGAAGAGAAGACGTCACAGCTCCTGCTTTTCACTTAACGTAGCCGAGAATGTCGTAGCTCTCGGAAAGGAATGCGCGCAGCTCGTCGGGGGTGAGCTGCTTCCGCGTCAGCATCGAGAGCGACCAAATGTGTTTCGCCACCTTCTGCGACGTCTCGCTTTCGGGATCTGAGGCGAGCGACGCGATGAGGGAATTTTCAAGGTTGAGCGTAAGCGAGAGCTCGTGAGGAATGTTCTCCCCCATGCCGTACATACGCATCATGTCCCCCATGCGGCGAGACTGCTCGCTCTCCGTGACGACGGCGGGAACGGACGCGTCCTTCAGGCGCTCGAACTTAACCGTCAGCTTTTCGTCTCCGCTGACGCGGCGGAAGAGCGCCTCGAGCTTTTCGTCGGACGCCGCCTCGCCATCTCCTTTGAGGACGTCGGCAATATCCGCGTCTACGCGGATGAATTTGCATTTCTTGTCTTCCTCAAGAGTGGGGAGAAGCTGTATGTCTATGACTGTGTCGAGAAGCGCGACGTTTATCTCCTCGGCGGTGTACGCGGCGATGTACTGCGCCTCGGCGGTCTTGTCGCTCGCGTAGTATATGCTGCCGTTGTGCTTTTCCTCGGCGGCGGCGAGATACTCGTCGACAGTGACGTGCGTGCCGTCCGTGAGAGGCAGAAGCAGGCAGTCCTTGACCCTGTCGTAGAACTTGCGGTCGCGGATGCAGCCGTATTCGATGAAGGTCTTGATGTCTCCCCACAGCTCGGAATAATGCTCGCGCTCGGTGGAGAACATGCCCGTGAGCTTGTCCGCGACCTTCTTCACGATGTGCTGGGAGATCTTTGTGACGTAGCTGTTGTTCTGAAGATAGCTGCGCGAGACGTTCAGGGGAAGCTCGGGGCAGTCGAGGACGCCGCGGAGCATGAGGAGGTATTCGGGGATGACCTCCTTTATATTGTCGGCGACGAACACTTGATTGTAAAAGAGCTTGACCTGACCTTCGAGGCTCTCGTACTCGTTCGTGATGCGCGGGAAATAGAGGATGCCCTTGAAGTTGAGCGGATAGTCCGCCGATATGTGTATCCAGAAGAGCGGCTCGCGGTAGTCGGAGAAGACGCGGCGGTAAAACTCGCGGTACTCCTCGTCCGTGCATTCGGACGGGTTCTTCTGCCAAAGCGGGTGGATGTCGTTGATGGGCTTCGGCACATCCTCTTCGTGCTCATGGTCGCATTCGCAGGAGTCTCCGTCATCGTGATGCTCGTGCTCGTGTTTTTCTTTGTTTGCTTTCTTTTCCTCTTCTTCTTTCACGTCCGTGAAGTATATCGCGAAGGGCATGAAGGAGCAGTATTTGGAAAGGATCGAGCGTATCTTGTACGGGGACAGAAATTCGTTCTCGTCCTCCGTGATGTGCATAATGACAGACGTTCCGCGCGGGACGTTTTCCGTCTCGGGCGTTATCTCATACGTTCCGTCGTCGGTGCAGACCCATCTGACGGCGGGCGCGTCCGTGTATGATTTTGTGATTATCTCGACCTTTTCGCTCACCATAAAGGAGGAATAGAAGCCGAGCCCGAAGTGGCCTATGATGCCGCTCGCCGCGGCGTCTCCGCTTTCCTTGCCCTCGTATTTGCTGATGAAGTCGAGCGCGCCGGAGAGCGCTATCTGGCATATATAGCGGGAGAGCTCGTCCTCCGTCATGCCGATGCCGTTGTCACGGACCGTGAGCGTTCCCTCATCGGGGTCGAGGACGACGTCAACGCGGAAGGCGTCCTCGGAATCGTCGATGCCGGAGACCTCCCCGAGGGAGGAGAGGCGGCGCAGCTTCGTTATCGCGTCGCAGGCATTTGAAACTATCTCGCGAAGGAATATCTCCTTTTCGGAGTAGAGCCATTTTTTAATAACGGGGAATATGTGCTCGGTTTCGACCGTTATGCCGCCGCGGCGGCTTTCACTGTTTTCACTCATGATAAAAAACCTCTGTAATAAAAATTACAATATACATTATATCCCAACTGCATATACATTGTCAAGTGCGCGCGGGCGCATGCGGATAAAAAACAAAGCGCCCGTCTTTTTCCACCGACGCATAAGGAAGTAATTGAAAACAGCATTCAAATACAATCAAATCGGCGTCAGCAAGGGGAAAAGGCAAGCGGCAACAAAGAGAGCAAAAATGCTTTCTGCGCCGCCGTTCTTTATGTCCAAATTCTGCGGGTGTTCATAAAGTTGGAAGTATAGTTGAAGGAGTGATCTAAAGGGTTTTGAAAAATGAGTGGTTTTTCAAAATCCTCTTGACAAATATTACGGTTAGTGATATATTTATTACGGTAACCGTAGTAAAGGAGGCGTAAAATTGCGTGACAATATAAAGGGCGGCGCACTGACTGAAGTAACTTTTTTTGTTTTGCTTTCGGTTTATCAGCCGAGGTACGGGTATGCAATCATGCAGTTTATTGAAGAAAAAACGAACGGTCGGTTGGTGCTTGGGGCAGGAACACTGTATGGTGCGCTCACATCTCTGGAAGAGAAAGGGTGGATCCTGCCGTGCGGCAATGCAGGCGGACGAAAAAAAGAATATCTTATCACAGATGCGGGAAAAGAAATCTGCAATAAAGAAATTCTTCGATTAAAAGAACTGGTCAAAATCGCTGAGGATATTATGGAGGAAAAAAATGAGTAAAAAATATTATCGTTTCTTTTGGGGCTTCCTGAAAAGGCAGGAAAACTGGCTGAATGAAATGGCGGATAAAGGCTATCGTCTGATTCGTACAGGCAGGGCATGGTATGAGTTTGAGGATTGTGAACCGGGGAAATATCGCTACGCGGTAGAATTTGTCGGAGAAAAATCGAAACAGAACGCCAAAGAGTATGCGTCTTTTTTGGAGGATTTCGGCTATCGTGTGTTATTTAAGAATTTGAATCTTGATTATTCCGTAGGAAAAGCTGTTTTTCGCCCGTGGGCAAAAAAAGGCGGTAAAATCGCAACGACCGGGGGCTCTTACAACAAAGAACTTCTTCTTGTAGAAAAAGAAAACGACGGGAAACCGTTTGAACTACACACTACCGACGAGGACATCCGGGAATACAAAAAGACAATTCGCAAACCATGGATTTTTTCTATCGTTACAATCCTCAGCATTATTTTAATATGTTTTGGAGGCATTTTCTTGACAAAAACTTTGGGCATTGAAAGCATCAGAAGTGCAACAAGAATTGGATATGTTGGCAACGAAGGGTTTAGCAGCTGGACAGGCAGATATAGTTCTCTTGACGGAACCATGAAGAGAAGCATTCGCCCAAAGACCGATATGCTTCATATTGATGTAACAACCGACGGCGGGACAATCTCCATTGAAATACAGGATGCGGATGGAAATGTCATTTTTGATGAGCACGATATCGGAACTGAATCTTTTGATTTAGCCGTGTCCGGAAAAGTTGTTGTAAGAATTACAGCTGACAGTCATAAAGGCAGTTTTTCCATAGAATAAGAACTCATACGGAGAATTAGATTGTAAGCAAAACAGGACTTGCGGCGACGCGCCCCATGTGCAGCGAGCAACGGATCGCGCCCCGTGCGATCCAAATTCACAATCTCCCTCATGAATTCAAAATTGCCCCATAAAAAGCGGGAAGGTGCAGTCCTTAAAACTGCGCCTTCCCGTTCCGTTTGAAATTGCTTTCTTATCAGCGCCCGTCTTTGCGGACGGCGCGTATTTTGTCGGGGTTTGACGGCGGCGTTATGACAGCCGTTCGAGCCTGTCCGAAACGTCGCGGCGGAGCTTATCTATGTGCGAGCAGATAAAGTCCGAGACAGACATTTCGGGGTCGGCGAGAAGCGGCGTCATATCGACGGCGAAGCTGACCTCCTCCGCCTCGTCGACGCCGTGAGATTCCGAGAACGTCGCGTTCGCGCGGCGGCGTCCGATAACGGCGTCGTCATATTTCTTGCCGCCCGCTATCTGCGAGTCGAAGGCGCGGAGCAGGGAGAGCTCGAGCTCGGGGTCGCCTCCGACGTTGAAGGATACCTTCTCTTCGTCCGGCAGCCAGTCGAGGCTCCGCCAGACCTCGCAGCCGTAGAGCGCCGGCATAAGTCCCGAGCGCCGTAGAGCGGCGAGCAGACGGAGAAATGCCGCGACATGCGTGTCGTGCTTGTCGGCGGGGTTGTGGGTGTAGACGACGTCGGGAGTTGTGAGCTTTACTATTTCGTAAAGAAGCGCTTCCGCCTCGCCGTCCGAGGCGTCCTTTATTTTCGCTGACGGCATATTGAGAAAGACGAGCGCGTTATAGCGTCCGATGTCGGCGGCGCGCATCTGCTCTTTTTTGCGGACGGCAGCCATCTCGCCGTCCGTCATCGCGGCGTATCTGCCGCAGCGCGGGCTGCCCGCGCCGTCGCCTATGACGACGGCAGTGAAATGCAGCGTGTCCGAGGCGCGGCACTTCAGTATCCCGTCATATGCCATGAATTCTATGTCGTCGGGATGGGCGGAGACGGCAAGATGCGTCGTCCTTGAAAGCGCTGCCCTCGCGTCCGTTACGTCCGAGCCTTCGGGAATATATATCTCTAAATTTTCCATATCGGTCATTTTGTGTCCTCCGAAGCCGAGACGGGGACGACAGTACCCGTCTTTAGCGCCCTGCCCGCGGCGAAAACGGTGCGGTGGCTCTTTACAGAGTCGGCGAGCACGGCGCATGAGGTCGAGGGCTCCCCGCCGTTTATGTAGTCGAGAAAATCAAGTACGAGGTTTTCGTCTCCGTTGCCGTGACCGCCGCGCGCGCCTATCTTGTCGCCGCCCTCGCTCGTCGTGTATTCGGTCTCCTCGTATCCCGCGCGCGTCGTCGGCGCCATCTTCCGCAAAACGAAGCGCGAATCCTCGAACGTGCCCTTTATCTCGCCCTTTGTGCCGACGAGGTGGATGTTGCGCTCCGATTTCGCGCTGCCGCCCGTCATCGTGAAGCTGCCGACGGTGCCGTTTTTGAAGTTGAGAATCACGGTCTGATGATCGACGTTGCCGTCCCGCTCGAAATCCCAGACGCAGCGCCCGTACGGGTTGTCGGTCGAAAGGGATTCCGCCTTTCGCTCGTCGGTCAGCGGACCTTCTCCCTCGAGGCATTTCCATACATACTGCGACCACCTGACGGCAGAAAGATAATTCGCCTTTGCGGAGAAAATGCAGTCGTCGACGTAGGGGCAGTCTGCCATGCAGCGACTGCCCGCGCCCTCCGGCTTGCGGTCCTTTCCGAACTGGAAGTCGGAGCCGAAGCTGGCGACGGAGACAGGCTCGGTTTCGGACATCATCCAAAGCATTATGTCGATATCGTGGCACGATTTTGCGAGCAGCATCGGCGCGAGGCAGAGCTTTTCGGAGCGCCATTTTCCGCGCACATAAGAGACCGCCATATGGTGGTAGTTGACGTGCTCGCACATCTCGACCGATATGATGCGCCCGATCTCGCCGTCAGAGACGAGCTTTTTTACGGCGCGGTAGAAATCCGTGTACCGCAAAACATGCCCGACGACGACGCGCGAGCCGTGCGCGTTTGCCGTTCGCGCAAGCGCCTCCATCTCTGCCTCGTTTACGGCGAAGGGCTTTTCCACGAGCAGATCGTAGCCCGCCTCAAGCACGGGGATGGAGGTCAGGACGTGCAGACTGTCCATCGTTCCGTTGATGACGGCGTCCGCGATCTTCCCGCGCTTTACGAGCTCCGACACGTCGGAGAAACAGTTTTCCTCCGGCACCGCGTATTTTTCTCTCATGAGGCGGAGCCTCACGCCGTCGGGGTCGACAAGACCCACTATCTTCAGCCGGTCGGGGCGGCGGAGTGAGACGGAGGCGTATACGTCCGCCCTGTTGCCCGCGCCCACGAGTACGGCGGTCACAAGTTTGTTTTCCAAAGCAGTATGCTCCTTTTTCTGTGTGCGGAAATATTTTACCACAAAACGGATTGCCGCGCAATCGGTTTTATGGTAAAATGAATGTGTTTCACGGGCTTTAATGACAGGAGAGAGCAAAACACATGTATCTTATCGGCATAGACATGGGAGGGACAAAGCTCGCCGGCGGCGTCTTTTCGGACGGCAGGCTGCTTTTTTCCGAGAGCGTCCCGATGGGAGAACCGGACGCCGAGGCGACGGCTGACCTGACGGCGTCTCTGATAAAAAGGCTCATTGTCTCGGCGGGCGGGGAGAGCCCCGCCGCAATAGGCATCGGCGTTCCGGGAAGCGCCGACAGGGAGCGCGGGACCGTCGAATACGCCAACAATATCGGGATGGAGGGCGTCCCGTTCGTCCGCATGATGTCGGAGAGGGTGCCGGGAGTGCCGATAACGCTTGAAAACGACGCGAACGCCGCGGCGTATGCGGAGTTCCGCCTCGGCGCGGGACGCGGGTGCGGCTCGCTCGTGATGATAACGCTCGGGACCGGCATCGGAGCCGGAATAATAATAAACGGAGAGCTCTTCGAGGGCTGCAATTACGCGGCGGGCGAGCTCGGGCACACCGTCATCGTCCCGGACGGGCTGCCGTGCAGCTGCGGCGGTAGAGGCTGCCTTGAGATGTACGCCTCGACGTCCGCGCTCGTAAGGCAGGGCAGGGAGGCAATGGAAAGGAAGCGAGAAAGCGCGCTTTGGAGGCTCTGCGGCGGGGAGCCGCAAAAGCTTGACGGAAAGCTGTTTTTTGAAGCCGTGCGCGGCGGGGACGCGGCGGCGCGGAATGTGCTCGACGAATTTTTGCGGTATCTGTCGCTCGGAGTTCTGAACGTCGTCAATTTGCTTGAGCCCGACGTTGTCGTTATAGGTGGAGGCATCAGCCGCGAGGGCGAGCTTCTGCTTGCGCCCGTCCGCGAGCGGCTCGCGCGAGAGAGCTATTCGAGAATGTCGAAAAAAACGCCGAGGGTAGAATCCGCCGTTCTCGGCAACGACGCCGGCATCATAGGCGCAGCCCTCCTCGCCGAAAAAAGATTTTTGTAAAATCGCGCCTGTAATAATGCACTGAGATAAAGAAAAACCGCCGACATAGCCGGCGATTAAAGAAAATTTGTGCCGACAGTGTCGGCAGCTAATGAAAATTCACATCGGCGGAAGTTGATGTGAATTTTAGAACTTGCGTCGGTTAAAACCGGCGCAAGTTTTCACGTCCGCGAGGTGACTCGAACACCCGACCTACCGCTTAGGAGGCGGTCGCTCTATCCAACTGAGCTACGCAGACAAATATAAACAGACGTCTCCGCGCGTCCCGCTTCAGGACCGCTCATACAGTATATCACAATAGTATTCGTTTTGCAAGCGTTTATTTTCCGAAAATCGCGCACGTTTGAGAAAGCGATGTAAGGCTCCGCGCACGGGAAAAGGCGGTCCCGCGGGATAAGATAGCGGGACCGCCTTTTGTTTTTCTTTTAACAATGGCGCGGGAGAGGGGACAGTGCCTTCCGCTTTTGTCAGCTTTCGAGTACGCCGTCGCTGATGCGGAGCACGCGTCCGCACATGGCGGCTATCTCGCTGTCGTGCGTCACGATTACGAGAGTGATGCCGTTTTTGCGGTTCAGCCCGAGCAAAAGCTCCATTATCTCGCCCGATGTGGCGCGGTCGAGCGCGCCGGTCGGTTCGTCCGCGAGGATGAGAGACGGGTCGGTCACGATGGCGCGCGCTATCGCAACGCGCTGTTTCTGTCCGCCTGACATATCCGTGATGCGCTTTTTCGCCTGCTCTGGGACGCCAGTTTCCGTGAGCGCCTTTTTCACGAGCTCCGGCATCTTTCGGTACGGAGTTTTTCCGAACATGAGCGGGACCGTGACGTTTTCGGACGCCGTCTTGCGGTTCAGAAGGAGAAAATCCTGCTGCACAAATCCTATCTCGGAGGCACGCAGCGTGGATTTTGCCCTGTCGTTCATTTTGCCGACTGAGCGTCCGTCGTAATTATATGTACCGCTGTCGAATGTGTCTAGCGTGCCTATCACGTTTAAAAGCGTCGTTTTGCCCGAACCCGAACGCCCCATAATGGCGACGGTTTCGCCGCGCTCAATCGTGAGATCGATGTGTTTGAGCGCCTGAAACTTGTTCTTCCCGACAGGATACGTTTTGTTAAGATTCTTTATCTCAATAAGCGGCATATGCTTTTTCCCTTTCTTTGAAAAATCTCAGTCCGTATATTTCCCGGAAAGTGCGCGGAGCTTTTGACCCGCGGCGGCGGACTTTGTGATGAGAGCCGCGGCGGCAGAGGTCAGGACAGCCGCGAGCAGCGGCAGGAGCAGCGTCCCCGTCGTCAAAAGCGTCGTTTCAAACATTTCGCTTGAGGCGAGGTGTGTGTTTATGACGATATGCAAAAGCGCGAATGTGATGAGAAACGCAAGCGCGATGCAGGAAAAGAACGCGGAGCATATTGTCATGACGACGCCTCTTTCCGTCCCGCCGAGCATACGGTACAGCGCGTAAGACGCGGCGTATCTGTAAACGGAGAGGGTGACGACACATACGACGGTAGTGACAAAGAACACCGCCATGAACACAAAGAGCGGAGTATACTGCTTTACGGTATCGGCAAGGTTAGATTTCGTATGCTCGAGGATATTTTTGCCGTAGATGAGGTTCTGCTCGCTGCTTTTATCGCTGACGGCGGCGATATTTTTGAACACCGCCTCCCGCTCCTCATCTGTCAGTGTGTCGTCTGTCTCGATAAATGTCGAAAAGACGCCGCCCTTCGCGCTCGCGTGCCGCCCGCCTATCACGTCGTCGAGGGCGGCGGCGGTCTTCGGACTGTCCTTGACGATGATAAGGTCGGTCTGCCCCGCGATAAGCTCCGCGGCAGAAAGTGAGCCGCCTCCGTTCATCAGCGGATAGAGCCGGTTTGCCTCCGCGATGCCGGCGACAGTGAGCACGAGCTCCTTTTTTGAACCGTGCAGTCCAAACGTCAGCTTGTCGCCGACGCGCACATGCCCGTCGACGGAACCTCTGTCCGTAATTATGCATTCGAGCTCGTCTGTCGAATAGTCAAAGCCCTTGCCGGAAACGAGGCTGGGCGTGAACTTTTCGTAAAGGGGCTCCTCATATCGAAGAAAGCTTTGGAATAAAGGATTGTCAGGTGTGCTTTCCCTAAGCTCAATTTTGCGCGATATGGGACCGTCGATAAGTCTTGTCACCCCGTCCGTTTCGAGCAGAGCTGAGCGCAGAGCCGGTATATCCTGCATCGAGCGCACCGGCATGGAAAAGTATATGTCGTCCGCGATATCGGCTTTGTCGAACATGACATAGCTGTCGGAGAAATACGCGAGCTTGCCGCCCGCAAGCGTCAGGATGCAGAAAATTATCGTGGTCACAACTGTCAGAAAGAACAGATTGAATGCCGCCGTGCGCGCAAAGCTGAGGGATAAGCGCGCGTTTTTTCTGAGTTTATCCATTTGGCACCTCCCGGTTTACGAAGACGCGCGGCAAAGCTCTGCCGCTGACAGTCTGTATATTTTTATGACGGCGGGGACCGTCAGGATAAGAGGGGCGGCGATGGCTGAGAGAAACATATATAATATCTCAACGCCGCTGTATATGATGCCGCCGATAACGGTTATACCTGCGAAGGACGAGAGCAGGGAATATGCGGCGAAGGCGGCGAAAAAGCACGGTACCGATACCGCCGTTATGCCGAAGACGAGCGTCTGCGCGAGAGCAGACTTTGACGCGCCGCAGACGTGACAGACGGCGTTCCTCCGCTGCATCCGTTCGGTAAAGTAATTCGTGTAGAATACGAGCGTTACGAGCGAGACGAGATACAGAAGAAAGATAATTGCGTAGTAGTCTTGCCTGTAAATCGCAAATGCATCGTACCGATGGTACGGGTGATGAAAATAAAAGTCGGATTCTTCACTTGTGCCGAGCTGAGATTCAATCAGCTCGCAGAAGCGCTCATTTTCCGAATGGGAGAGAATGCGGGAGGTGACAAATACGAAATATTCGGGCTGAAACCCCTCTTCCAAATATACGTTCCACGGGATAACGGAAGCAAAATCGGGATCGTACACAGAGATTCCCACGATGCGGTAGGAGCGACCTTCTAATACCGCCGTGCCGTATGAATCGGTTTCTTCATCGTAGGCGAGGTCCTTTGTATAGTCGTTATACCGCATGATGATGCCGTCGGGAGCGTTTTTAAGACTGCCTATGCCGTGTTCCGTGACGATATCGGCTTCGTCGTCGAGAAATGCCGCGACATTTTCACAACTGTACAAAGCCTCCCCGTCTCTCCCTCCATACTGAGTGAACATTATTTTTTCGCCTTCTTTGTTGATTATGTACGGGTACTCGTAGTCGTCAACGCCAAAATCAGCTCCGCCGACGCCGGCACGCAGATCAAAGAGACCGCGGCAGGAAATATCGTCCTCGAACTCCCCGAGGTCGAGCGTCTTTACATCTGCGGCGGTGAGCCCGTTGACGTTTGGCGCCTCATAGAGCCTTGCAGTTATGCCGTCACCTACGCCATCCTCTTCGGACGGCATTGTCATCGAGTAGCAGTATATGAGCACGATATCGCTTGCGAATATGCCGAGCAGCATCAGGATAAAGACGGCTTTGCCCGACATATACATGTCGCGCAGCCCCGAGAAAAGCCTATATATCAGTTTCATGGCAGGCGCTCCCCGTATCTTTTGTCGGTCTAGAATTTATAAAGAAAAATCGGATTTCCGCAGCAGCTTCGGTACTCATTTTTGTATCCTCCGTAATAAATTAAATGTTCCGATGCGTCATGACCGTCATCCTGTAAAAATTATATCATTACTTAAAAATGGGTTCAATACTGCTTTTTTAAGGAATGATTAATTGTTTTTTAAGACTTTCTTAATTTTTCAAATAGGACAGGTCGTGAAAAGAAAATTCGGCAAATGAGCCGTAGTTGCTTTCACGGGCGAGAAAATTTTAAAAAAAACGGGGAAAGCGCTTGACAAACGAACGGAGGTGTGATATCATAACGCGTGTTGATCCAAAGACAGCAGGTCACAGTAAAGACGGGCAGCCGTCTTCCTGCCGAGGAGAATTTATATAGCGCCGCTCACGCGGCTCGGTTTGTAAATTCTTGTTCCTCGCTTTGGCGGGGAATTTTTATTTGGACTGACTTTAATTCTTTTACAGGAGGTAAAGTATGCCCAGCAAACAGATCCTGGAGTCAAAGCAGGCTATCGTATCTGAGCTCGCCGAAAAAATGCGCGGCGCTCAGTCCGGCGTCATCGTCAAGTATCAGGGCATCACGGTCGGAGACGACACCGAGATGCGCCGCAAGCTTCGCGAGGCAGGCGTCGAGTACGTTGTCATGAAGAACTCGCTCACGTCGAGAGCATGCGACGAAGTCGGCTTTGGCGAAATGAAGGAGCACCTCACCGGCATGAACGCGATCGCGATCAGCCATGACGACCCCGTCGCGCCCGCCAAGATCCTCAAGGAATACGCGGACAAGATCGAGACGTTCGAGCTTCGCGTCGGCTTCCTCGAGGGTAAGGTCATCGATCAGGCCACGGTCAGAGAGCTCGCGGATATCCCGTCGAGAGAAATGCTTCTTGCTCGCTTCCTCGGAAGCATCCAGTCGCCCGTCAGCGGATTTGCCCGCGCTATTCAGGCGATCATCGACAAACAGGGCGAAGGCGCTCCCGCGGAGACCGCGGAGCCCGCAGCAGAGGCGGCAGCTGAATAATTAGGCCGTCGAAAAAACATTAATTAAAAAAATTCAGGAGGAATTCGGTAATGGCATCCGAAAAGATCACAGCTATCGTTGAAGAGCTCAAGGGTCT
>CANRKP010000047.1 GCA_947631245.1 uncultured Clostridia bacterium | reverse complement strand
CAGAAAGACGGCGTGACACATCGTCACGCCGCCCTCTGCGGCAAAATAGTTACTTGTCACTATTAGCCCTTGATTTTCAAGCATTTTCGGGGGATTTTTATTTTCGTTTTTCAGTAAAGACCTGCCGAAAAAAGGACATTTCAGGACCATTTTGCGATATGAAGCAGGGACCGGCACAGGGACCTTTTTTGAAAATGCCCGCAATAGATGCGCTGCGACAGATAACGTCTAACGTTATGCCGCGCTTTTTCGCTGTCGGACACTTTTCTTGAGCGAATGCGGGGCGTTCGGCTCAGCATACCGGCGAGAAACGAAAAATAAGGTAATGTCCGCACTATTCCGAATATATCAAAAATACAGATATTATTATATTATATAGGCTTTATTATATTATTCTTTTTTCGGTTAAGTATTCCCCGTAAGGGGAAAATTTCTCTTTACTTCTTTATCTTTCTTTGGTTCTTTCTTTCTCTTTCTTCTTTTCTCTTTTTCTTCTTTTCTCTTTCGTTCTCTCTCTTTCTCTTTAAAAACATACGCGAAAGGAGTTATTTTTGATGGACAGGACACGTTCCGTGAATATTTGCGAGCCCGTCGCGGTCGCGGCGGTCGCGGACTACGACGAGGACGCGATACTCCGCGTGCTTGCGGCGGCGGATGAGGCGTGCTCGCTTCTGCCGTCCTGCCTTTCGGGGAAAAAGGTCGTAATAAAGCCGAACCTCGTCGCGAAGCGCACACCCGACGCCGCCGCGACGACGCATCCGGCAGTGCTCCGCGCCGTCATCCGCTGGCTGCGCTCGAAGGGCGCTGACGACATAACGGTGGCGGAAAGTCCCGGCGGCGTCTACAGCGCCGCCCGTCTGCGCGGGGTCTACTCCGCCACGGGAACGGAGACCGCCGCTTCCGCGTGCGGCGCCGCGCTGAATTACGACTGCTCGTTTTCCGAGACCTCCTGCCCCGACGGCGTGCGCTGCCGCCTGTTCGACATCATCACTCCGATCCTCGAAGCGGACGTAATCGTCGACGTCTGTAAGCTCAAGACGCACTCGCTGACGGGGACGAGCGCCGCCGTCAAGAACATGTTCGGCACTGTCCCCGGCATCGTCAAATTCGAGATGCACTCCCGCTTTCCCGATTACGGCGACTTCTCCGAAATGCTCGTCGACCTCTGCCGCATGATGTGCCTGCGCGCCGACTTTGTCGCGGTGACGGACGGCATCGTCGCGATGGAGGGCAACGGTCCGACGGCGGGCAAGCCTCGCAGGCTCGGCGCGCTGCTCGCGTCCAAAAATCCCTTCTCCTCCGACGTTGCGGCGGAGCATCTGATCGGCATGGACGGCAGGACGCAGGCGCTAAAAAACGCCGCCGCCCGCGGGCTCTGCCCCGCATCCGCCGACGCGGTCCCGCTCGTCACAGTCGGCGGCGGCGCGCCCGACCCCATGAAATTCGCGCTCCCCGACTCTGTCGACAAAAACGGCATCGAGATAATGAAAAATCTCTTCGGCGGGCGCATATATAAAATGTTCGCCCCGTACCCGGTCATAAATTACGCCGCATGCGTCGGCTGCGGCGAATGCGCGAACTCGTGCCCGCGCCGCACGATAAAGATGGTGCCGCCCGAAGAGGCGGGGCGCGGCGCGCGCGGCGCCGGCGTCAGGCGCGTGCCGAAGATAGAAAGGGACGGCTGCATCCGCTGCTTCTGCTGCCAGGAGCTCTGCCCGCACGGCGTCGTAAAGATAAAGAAGAATCCGCTGACGCGCCGCCTGAGCTGAAAAAGCGAGGACGCAGAAATCCCCCGTTTTTCGGGCGTTTTCATCATTTCCACCGCATTTTCGACATATGTAAAATCTATATATGCATTTGACTAAATCACGTTCTCAAAGGAGGCACGCATGAAGCTGACGGCAAACGCGAAGATAAATCTGTACCTTTCCGTGCTCGACAGGCGCGAGGACGGGTACCACAACATCGAGAGCGTCATGCAGGCGGTCTCGCTCGCCGACACGGTCACGCTTGACACATCTCCCGCCGACGAATTTTCCGTCTCCCTGACATTGACGGACAAATCGCTCCCTTGCGACCGCCGCAACATCGCGTACCGCGCGGCGGAGCTTTTCATGTCATGCCTCCCAGCGCCCGCGCCGTCGGCGATAAGCATCGCTGTCGAGAAAAACATCCCCGTCGCGGGCGGGCTTGCCGGAGGGAGCACCGACGGGGCGGCGGTCCTCCGCGGACTGAACGAGCTTTACGGCTCGCCGTTTTCTGCAGACGAGCTCTGCCGCATCGGCGCGCGCCTCGGCGCGGACGTCCCCTTCTGCATACTCGGCGGCGCGGCGGTGACGCTCGGCATCGGCGAGCTCATGACACCCATTCCCTCTCTCCCGAACTGCACCGTCCTCGTCGTGCGTATGCACGAAAAGATCTCGACGGCGGAAGCATACCGTCTTATCGACGGTCTCCCGACCGGCGCGCGCCGCTGCCCTCCGCTCTCCGATATGACGTCCGCGCTCGCGCGCGGCTCGCTCGACCTCATCGCCTCGGCGGCGTACAACGTCTTTGAGGCCGTCCTACCGAAGGAGTCCGAGGTATTTGCCGTGAAGCGGCTGCTGTCCGAGCACGGCGCGCGCCTCTCGATGATGAGCGGCAGCGGACCCTCTGTATTCGGGCTTTTCGACGATGAGGACGCCGCCGCGTCCTCCGAGCGCGCGCTGCGCGAGCGAGGCTTCGACTTCGCGCGTGCCGTTCCTCTGTGATACCTGCTATAATAAATTCATCTGCCTTTTTTGGCTTTTGACGAAATTTTCCGACGTTTTGCACCTAAAAATCGTTTTTCTCGCAACTATTTTGTTGACAGTTTATGACGAACGTGATAAAATAAACTTTATAAAGGGTTGATAGCCCTTTCGCGGAACCAAATTAATCCTGAAACGGGAGGAAGAGCACAAATGTCAAAACAGTGTATGAACTGCGGACGCGAGATAAGCGGCGTCGGCAACAACAAGATATTCTGTGACGGGTGCTTTCACCTTATAGCTTCCTTTTTGCGCGGCATCCAGTCGGAAGACGCTCCCGCGACGCTCATTTTCGAGCGCAACCTTCCGAAGCTGCGGGAATCGGGTATAAATTACGACACCGAGAGATACATAGAAAAATGCTGCCGGAGATACGACGTGAAGCGCGGCAGAGTGCCCGTGCGGACAACTCCGCCTCCGCCGCAGAACGAGCGTCCGTCCGGTCGTTCGGAGCTCGGCTTTACGTCCGCCGCGGACCCGTTTTCGGGCGGCGGGCAGCAGAGCGCCGACGGCGCTCGCGACCGCTTTGCCGGGACCGACAGGTTCACGCCCCCGGCAGGGTTTGACCCGTTCGCCGGAAGCTATGACGCCGGAAACGGCGGCGATGCCGACGGCAACAATGACAACGGAAGCAGCGGCAACATTGGCAGCAGCGGCAACAGCGGCAATAATAATTACGATGAAGATTACGACGTCATCCCCGCGCTCTCGCCCGACAGAAAAAGAGACGGCGTGCGCGCCCGCCGCTCAGACACCGAATATACCGAAGCCGACAATTACGGCGGCATAGGCTCCGACGACGGCAAGGACGACGGCGAGGACGACGGCGAGGGCGAAAACGGGACGATGATGTTCGATCCCGTCCGCCAGAACGGAAATGACGACAGCGGCGACAGCGGAGACACCGCGATGTTCGCGGTCCCTCCCGTCGGAAATGACAGCGGCAGCGGCGGTTTCGGCGGGGCGGCTCCCGTCCCCGAGAATACGGAATATGGGGTCGGCGGATACGGCGGATACAACGATTATAACGGCGATAACGGCTACAATGGCTATAACGGCGGATACGGAAACGGAGACGGCGGCTTTTACGGCGGCGACGACGACGGCAGCGACGGCGGCGACGGCAATGGCGGCAATGGCGGCAATGGCGGCAAGGGGCGCGACATCGAAGGGAGCAGGCTGCTCCTCGTGCTCGCGGCGGCGGTCGCAGCGGCGATCATCTTCGTCGTTCTTATAGCGAATAATTTTGTCGGAAAGAAAGAAGAAATCCCCGGCGGGTACGACGACGAAACGACCGACGACGCGTCCGGCGGGCTCCCCGGGCATCTTCCCGGCGGCACCGAGCCTTCCGATACGGGGGACGAAACGCAGAACGTCGACACGTCCGAGCACGACCACGTCTGGGAAGAGGCGACGTGCGTTTCTCCGCGCAAATGCAAGATATGCGGTGTGACGGAGGGCGCGCCTCTCGGTCATGACTGGGGCGAGGGCGCATCCTGCGACCTTCCCGCCACCTGCCAGCGCTGCGGCGTGTCGACCGGAGCGGCGCTCGGTCACGACTGGGGCGACCCCGTGTTTGCCTGGTCTAACGGGAACCGCACCTGCACGGCGACATTCACCTGCAAGCGAAACGCCGAGCACACCGAAAATGCGACGGCAGCCGTCACGACGAGAAACACCGGCGCTACCTGCGAGACCGCGGGCAGCATGGTATACACCGCGACGGTCGTCCTCGGTGACAAGTCATATAAGGACGAAATAAGCGTCCCGTCGACGACGCCTCTTGGGCATTCATGGGGCAGCCCCGTCTACACCTGGTCCGACGACGGCTCCTCCTGCACGCTGACGCTCACCTGCACGCGCAACGCATCCCACAAAAAGGATACCGCGATGACGGTGACTACGAAGGGCACTCCCGCAACGTGCGAAGCCGCGGGCTCGGCGGAGTTCACCGCGTCCGTCTCCGTAGACGGCGTCTCCTACAGCGACAAAAAAGAAATAACGTCAAATGCGCTCGGCCACGCGTGGGGCGCGCCCGTGTTCACATGGACCGACGACGGCAAATGCACGGCGTCCGTCACCTGCACTCACGACGCGGCGCACAAGCATAATCTGAGCATAACGGTCACAGGACCCGAGAACGTGACCGAGGCGAGCTGCACGGAAGCCGGCTCGGCGACGTACACGGCGACAGTCACGGCGGCGGAAAATTCCGGCTACATCTCAGCCGACGCCACCGACAAAAAGACCGTCACCACCCCGGCAAAGGGGCACGATTTCAAGGAAAACGAGATCACCTGCTCGGTCTGCGGCGCGGATAGACCCGGTCTTGACAAAGCCGTCGGCACCGCGTATAAGGATCCGAATGCCGACTACACCGTCACGGTCACGAGTATCAGTCACGGCGACGGCAAGTATACGGTCTCATATGCGCTCGAACGCAGCGCTGACACGACGGAAGCATTCTTGGAAGGAAAGCTCTTCCTCGTCACAAAGTCCGGCAAGCTCATCGCGGCTGAGGTCGACCCGCCGTATGTCGACGACTTCGACGCAAATACTCCCAAGGTCGAGCACACCGCCACGTTCACGCTGTCGGACGGCGACGAGCCGCTCTTCCTCGAATATCACTCGGCTTACATCAGCTACGGCGCGAAGTCTCAGCTCTACACAGACAGCCCTGAAAAGGCGCTGTACTGGAAGCTCTCATAACGAAAATATTCTATCAAAACTAAAGGCAGGAGCTCATCCTGCCTTTGTTTTTTCCTTATTTTATAATATACGGCGTCATTTTGAGAAACGTATCGGCGGGCAGATGCGGGGAGTACGCCATCGTGTAGAGCCTGTCCGCCCGTGCCTCGAGCATAAGACCCGCCGCCGCTTTTTCGTTCCGAACGCCGTCCGCAAACTTCGTCACGACGGGAAATTCCGCCTGCGCGCCGCCTTCCCCGTACATGCGGAGCAGCGATATCCCGACCTCGTTCGCGGCAAGCAGCTGCGTGTACGCGGGCGGCAGCGACAGCGCCTCAGTATCCACACCGACGGCGGCAAACAGCGCCGCGCGGCGCAGTCGTGCGTTCGTGTATCTTTTCGTCGCCGCAAGCGACGCCGTGCCGCGCGCGCCGCCTCCGCTCGCAAGCGCCGCCGAAAGGAGCCTTCTGCCGACGCCGCCTCCGCATTCCGCGACAGTGTCGAACGCATTCCGCTCCTTCATCCTCAATATCGCGGTCACCGCCGCGTCAAACAGCTCGCAGTCCGCAAAGCCGTGCGCCTCGCCCGCCTCCCTTACGGCGTCGCGCGCGCCGGGCGTCATGTACTCCCACGCGTCCCCGCTCCCGTTTTTCAGCATCGCGCGGAGCGCGGAGGACGAAGCGTATCCGCCGGACGGCGTCCCGTCGCCGTGTCCCGCGCCGACGCGCGGCACCGCGAGAGGCACAATCCCGCATCCGGACGCCGTCAATGCGCGTATGTACTCTATCCCGAGCATATTGTTCGGTCCGCGCAAAATCTCCGCCGCCTCGCCGCCGTAAAAAGAGGCGTACAGCTCAAATGTGCGGCGCGCGTTGTGCCCGCCGCCCTCGTAGAGCGCGCGGCGGAAATTCGGCTCCGACATACGCCTTGCCGCCTCCGCGAGCGCATTTGTGTCCCCGCATTCGCTCCCGAAAACGAGCAAATGCCTTGCATTCGGCAGCGCGCGCGCGAACGCTCCCGCGACGGCGACGCCTCCGCGGGCGAAATTCTCCGCGGACGCCGCGCAGAACGGGAACGGCAGCGACAGAACGAGATCCGCGCCCGTACAAAGCGCGGCGCGGGCGCGCGTAAATCTGTCTGTGACGGCGGGCGTGCCCCGCTGCGTGAAGTGCCCGCTCATGATCACCGCGACGGCGCACCCGGGAAAGCGTCGGCGCGCCTCCGCCATGATGTGCGCGTGCCCCGTGTGCGGCGGGTCGAGCTCCGCTATGATATAGACGATATCGAAGTTTTCCTGCATAAAATTTCCGATGTACGCTTGACCTTATTTTATCCTTATAGTATAATGATATATGCTCCGCGCCGTTTTGTCAAACATTTTCGGCGCGGCATAAAAAGAAAAGCGCGGCTCGCCCGCCCGGGGCGCCGCATGATAAAAAGAAGGGACGGTCATAAGTAAAAAAATGAAGGTTCTTGTTGTCAACGCCGGGAGCTCATCTTTAAAATATCAGCTTCTCGAAACGAAAAACGGCGACGTGCTCGCGAAGGGCATTTGCGAGCGCATCGGCACGGGCGAGCCCGCCGGTGTCGACGGGCAGATAGAGCACAAGGTCAACGGCGAAAAGCACACGGCGAAGTATTCCCTGCCCGACCACGCGGTCGCGATGAAGATAGTCATCGACTATCTTACGGACCCCGGCTTCGGCTGCATAAAGGACATGGACGAGATCGAGGCGGTCGGTCACAGAGTCGTGCACGGCGGACCTTACTTCTTCGACAGCGTTCTTTTAAACGACGACGTGCTCGAAAAGCTGAAGCTCTGCTACGACTTTGCGCCGCTGCACACCGGCGCGCACATCATGGGCCTCGAGGGCTGCCTTGCCGTCATGCCTCACAAGCCGCAGGTGCTCGTGTTTGACACCGCTTTCCATCAGACGATGCCCGAAAAGGCATACATGTTCGGCTTCTCCTACGACATGTACGAGAAGTACAAGGTCCGCCGCTACGGCGCGCACGGCACGTCCCACCGCTTCGTCGCGGGCGAGATGGCAAAGATACTCGGCAAGCCTATAGAGGAGCTGAAGATCGTGACCTGCCATATCGGCAACGGCGCGTCGATCTCCGCCGTCGACGGCGGCAAGTGCGTCGACACTAGCATGGGCTTCACCCCTCTCGACGGTCTCGTGATGGGCACGCGCTGCGGCTCCGTCGACCCCTCCGCCGTGACGTACATCATGGAGAAGGAGGGCTACACCCCCGCCGAAATGAACGATTACATGAACAAGAAGTGCGGATATCTCGGACTCTCCGGCTTCTCCTCCGACAGCCGCGACCTCGAGGCGGCAATAAAGGGCGCGACGATGTCGGGCGAGCCTTACGAGGCGACAGAGGAGCAGAAGCACCGCGCGACGATAGCGACGTCACTGATGGCTTATCAGGTGCAGAAGTACATCGGCGCGTACGCCGCCGCGATGAACGGGCTCGACGCCGTCGTCTTCACCGCCGGAATGGGCGAGAACAACCCCGAGCTGCGCGACCGCGCCTGCACTAATATGGAGTTCTTCGGCATCAAGATCGATAAGGCACTCAACGCGAAAACGCATCACCAGTCCGACAACGTCGAGCTTTCGACGCCCGACTCCCGCGTTAAGGTCTACGTCATCCCGACGAATGAGGAGCTCGCGATCGCCCGCGACACCGAAAGAGTCGTCAGCGAGAGCAAGTAAGTTATAATAGGATAGTTTCCGGGGGGAAAACTTTTGGAAGAAAGTAAGTTTTTCGCTCCGCGAAAAACAGAAGATGCCACCGAAAGGCGGCATCTTCCTTCCCCCCCGGACCCCCTTTTCAAAACTTTTTATGACTTTTCTTTGGCGGACGGGATTGAAAAACACATTCGAGCGGGGGTCTCTCCGCTTTTTTTAGCGGACGGGATTGAAAAGCAAAATAAAACGGGGGTGAAAATTCTTCTCCCCCGAGTTTTTATGCCCGCATGACTGCGCCGCGTGATTGCGCCCGCCCTATTTTCTTATCAAATATACGACGCCGACGGAGAGCCACAGGATGCCGATGCACATGAGCAGATAGCTCGACTTCACGAGCGCGTATATGAGAAGTGCCGCGCCGGCGGCGATATAGAGCGCCGCGACTGCGCGCTTGTTGTTTTTCATCTGTCCCTCCGAAACAGAAAATGCCGCCGCGGCGGCATTTTCCTTCTTGCGTGAGTTTTTATTTATTTGCGATTTTGGCGTTATCTTTCTATCTCCACCATCTGGAAGCACTCGAGGATATCGCCCTCCTTGATGTCGTTGAAGCGTTCAAGTCCTATGCCGCACTCGAAGCCCTGCGCCATCTCGCGCCTGTCCTCCTTGAAGTGGCGGAGCGAGCTTATCTTGTCCTCGAAGATGACGACGCCGTCTCTCACTATGCGGATCTGCGCGTTGCGCGCGATCTTGCCGTCCTGGACGTAGGAGCCCGCGATCGTGCCGACGTTCGGGACGTGTATCGTCTGCCTGACCTCGGCGTGACCGAGCAGCTCCTCGCGGTACTTGGGCGCGAGCATGCCCTTCATCGCCGCCGTTATCTCCTCGATGCACTCGTAGATGACGCGGTACGTCCTTATCTCGACTCCCATCCTGTCCGCCATGTCGAGCGCCGCCTTGTCCGGTCGGACGTTGAAGCCGACTATAATGGCGTTAGACGCGGCGGCGAGCTGAACGTCAGACTCTATGATGCCGCCGACGGCGGAATGGATTATCTGTATCCTTACTTCCTCGTTCGATATCTTCTGCAGCGACGCCTTGACCGCCTCCGCGCTGCCCTTGACGTCCGCCTTCACTATGATATTGAAGTCCTTGACGCCGGACTCAATCTGAGCAAACATCTCGGAGAGGTTCGCGCGCGCGTTGGCGCGGAAGTTCTCCTCCTTCTCCTTTGCGCGGCGCTGGTCGGCGAGCTCTCTCGCCATGCGCTCATCCTCGACGGCGCGGAACTCGTCTCCCGCGGACGGGACCTCAGATAGACCCGTTATCTCGACGGGGACGGACGGACCCGCCTCCTTCAGCCGCTTGCCGTTCTCGTCCGTCATTGCGCGGACTCTGCCGACCGACGTGCCCGCGATTACGATGTCGCCGGCGCGGAGCGTGCCGTTCTGAACGAGCACGGTTGCGACGGGACCGCGGCCGCGGTCGAGCTTTGCCTCGATCACAAGTCCGAGCGCGCGGCGCTTCGGATTTGCGCGGTACTCCTGTACCTCCGCGATAAGGAGGATATCCTCGAGCAGCGTGTCGATGCCCGCCTTCGTCACGGCGGAAACGGGGACGCACATCGTCTCGCCGCCCCACGCCTCGGGCAGAAGGTCGTACTTCGTCAGCTCCTGCATGACCTGCTCGGGATTTGCTCCCGGCTTATCCATCTTGTTTATCGCGACGATTATCTGAACGCCCGCCGCCTTCGCGTGGTTGATAGCCTCCACCGTCTGCGGCATGATGCCGTCGTCGGCGGCGACGACGATGACGGCGATATCCGTCGCCATAGCGCCGCGCAGACGCATCGCGGTGAACGCCTCGTGACCGGGCGTATCAAGGAATGTGATGTTCTTTCCGTTTATCTCGACCCTGTAAGCGCCGATGTGCTGCGTGATGCCGCCCGCCTCGCCCGCGGTCACGCTCGTGTGGCGTATCGCGTCGAGCAGCGACGTCTTGCCGTGGTCGACGTGACCCATGACGCAGACGACGGGGCTGCGCTCGACAAGGTCCTCCTCGCTGTCCTCGTCGACGGAGAAGAGCTGGTCCTCTATCGTGACGACGACCTCGCGCTCCGCTTTCGCGCCGAGCTCCTCGGTGATGATGTAGGCGGTGTCGAAGTCGATCGTCTCGTTGACGGTCGCCATAACGCCGTTCATCATCAGCTTCTTTATTATCTCGGAAGCCGTGATCTTCAGTCTGCCCGCGAGATCGCCGACCGTTATTTCGTCGGGGATCTGTATCGTGAGCTGCTGGCGGCGCGCCCTTTCGACCTCCTCCTTGCGGAGCTTCTCCATCGCGCGGCGCTCTTTGTCGCGGTCCTTGCCGCTCGTGCTTCTGTTGTTCTGCTTCTTGAGCTTCTGCTTCGTCACGACGTTGTCGTCGCGGTCTGAAACGTAGCTCTGGAGCTTTTCGTCGTATTTCGACAGGTCGACGGAGCCCGCGCGCGTGTCAACGATCCTTGTGTTGCCCGTGCGCTGGCGCGCCGCGCCCTGCGTCTCCTTCTTTTTCGTGCCGCCGGTGACGGCGCCCTCCGCGGGCGTCCACGGACCGCGGTTCTTCTTCGGCGCCTCGACCTTGCCGCGTCCGATAGCGACTCCGGTGACGCCTGCGCCGCCCGTCTGCTTTGTGTCGGCGGGCTTTGATTTGCCTGCCGTCGGCACGCCTGCGGCGGGCTGTGTTCCGGCAGGTCTGCGCTTGTCGGCGGGCGCGGGCGTGACCTGCTGCCCCCTGCCCTGCTGCGCGCCGCCCCTGTTCGGGAGCACGGGTGTGCCGCGCGAGGGCACGCCTCCCCTGTTCGGGAGGACGGGCGTTCCGCGCGAAGGCGTGGCGGGCGTTGCGGCTGCCTTTGCCGCCTCCTTCTCCTTTGTATTTGTATCCGCAGTATGTGCGGGCGTCTCTTTCGTCTTCGGCGTCTCTGACGGCGCTTGCATTGCGGGCTGCCGCTCCGCTGCCGCCGCCGGCTGCTGTTTCTGCGGCGCAGACTGAGGCTCTGCGGTCTTTGCGGTTTTCGCCTCCGCTGCCTCGTTCGTCTCGGGAGCTTCCGCCTCAGCCTCGGGCTTTTCCTGCTTCTTCTTCGGCGTCTTTCTCGGGATCGCGGCTATGCCCTTCACATATTCGTCGATATTCGTTATCTGGTTCTGCCGCGTGACTACCTCCACGAACAGGTTGAAATCGTCCGGTTCGAGTATCGCCATATGATTCTTCAGTTCGAGACCGACGCCCGAAAGAAGGTCAAGGATGTCCTTGCTCTTCATATTGAGTTCTTTAGCCAGACGGTTTATCCTGTAGGTCGTGGCCTGCTGTGCCATTATATTTCCTCCGTTTTCGCCCAAAAAGGCGGTGTTTGACTTGATTTTCCGTACTATACTTTTGTCCGTATATCAGACGTTTTCCGTCTCGAGCGCCGAGACGGCGGCTTCCGAAAGCCCCGCGTCCGTCACCGAAACGGCGGCGACAAAGCCCGTTTTGCCCGACATTTTGGCAAGCGCCTCCCCGCCCGCGGGAAGGATCACGAGCCGCACGCCGTAATATTCGCATCTGTCGGAAAGGCGCTTCTTCGTCCCCTCCGAGATGTCGCAGGCGGCGAACACGGGATACCGCGAGCCGCGCTTCATCCCGCCGCACACAGACGGCGTGCCCGTCACGAGCTTGCCCGCCTTTTTCGCTATCCCTATATAGGAGAGCGCCCGCTCAGCTCCCACGCTCGACCTCCGCCGCCAAGGCTTCCTTTACCTCGTCGGGTATCGGGCAGTCGAGGTGCTTTGAGAGAAGCCCCCGCGACAGTGCGCGCTCTATGCACTTTTCCGAGCGGCAGACGTACGCTCCGCGCCCCGATTTTTTGCCCGTCATATCGAGCGTGACCTCGCCCGACGGCGAGCGCACGACGCGCAGAAGCTCCGGCTTCGGCATATGCTCGCCGCAGCATATGCAGCGCCTCTCGGGCGTCTTTTTCTTTTTCGGCTCCAAAACGAACGCCTCCGAAGTATTTTTGTCAGTTGCTCTTTATGTCTATCTTAAATCCCGTAAGTCTTGCGGCGAGGCGGGCGTTCTGCCCCTCCTTGCCTATCGCGAGCGAAAGCTGGTCCGCGTCGACGTACACCCTCGCGTTGCGCTCGCCCTCTATCTCGACCGAGTTCACGTTCGCGGGCGCGAGCGCCGCCGAGATGTACTCGCCCGGGTCTTCGCTGTATCTGACGATGTCTATCTTCTCCCCGCCGAGCTCGGCGAGAATGTTGCCTATCCTGACACCGCGCGGACCGACGCATGAGCCGACGGCGTCCACGTCGGGGTCGCGGGAATAGACCGCTATCTTCGTGCGGGAGCCCGCCTCGCGGCAGATGCTCTTGATGAGCACGGTCCCGTCCTCTATCTCCGGTATCTCAAGCTCAAACAGGCGCTTGACGAGGTTCGGATGCGTGCGCGACAGTATGACGATCGGTCCCCTCGTCTCCGAGCGGACCTCGGAGATATAGACCTTGACGCGGTCGCCGACGCGGAGCACCTCGCCCGGTATCTGCTCGTCGCGGACAAGGACGGCTTCACTCGTGCCGGTGTCGACGACGACGGCGCCGTCCGTCGTATCGACCTTAACGACCTGCGCCGTCACGATCTCCTCGCGCTTCGTCTCGTACTCGACGCGCACCTGCTTGCGCTCCTCCTCGCGGATCCCCTGGATTATGACCTGCTTTGCCGCCTGAGCCGAGAGCCTGCGGAAGTTCTTCGGCTTCATCTCGACCTCGCATATGCCGCCGATCGCGCTTTTCTTCGATATCTTCTTTGCGTCCTCAAGCGAGATCTGCGTCGACGGATCCTCGACGACCTCGACGATCTCAAGCTGCTCGTACACCTTTATATCGTGCTTTTCCTCGTTTATTACGACGCGGCAGTTCGCATTCTGACCGAGCTCGCGCTTGACGGCGGACGTCAGCGCCTGGTCGATGCGTTCGAGCATATATTCCTTCGGGATGCCCTTCTCTGCCTCGAGAGCGTCAAGGGCGGCAAAAAGTTCGCTGTTCATGAAAGTATTTCTCCTGTTTTTCCGGCAGCCGGCGCCGCCGTCATTTTTTCTTTTGTTCAGTCGACCCCGCCGTCGGTGTCGTCGGTATCGTCGATTTCATCTATATCGTCGATTTCATCTATATCGTCGGCGACGGTTATCTTCGCGCATTCGGAAAGCGGCAGCGTAAGCTCGCCGTCGTTTGTGCCTAAAATCACCTCGGCGCGCCCGGCGTCGTATGAAATAAGCTCGCCCGAAACGGACTTTGCCCCATTTTTCGGAGCGAAGAGCCGCACGTCGACCGGCGCGCCTAAAAACGCTTCAAAATGCTCCGGACGGCGCAGCTCGCGGCAGATGCCGGGTGATGAGACCTCAAGCGTGTAAGAATTTTCGATCGGGTCGGCGTCGTCAAGCACGGGGTCTATCGCGCGGTGAACGCGCTCGCAGTCGTCTATCGTGATGCCGTCGGCGCTGTCTATCGTTATACGCAGATAATATAAGGGACCCTCTTTTTCATATACGACGTCCCAAAGCACATATCCGAGCCCGTTTACGACGGGGGCGAGCAGCGCCTCGACAGAGGCGGCGATATTCTTTCCTTTTCCCGTGCCGTGTCCTTTTTTTGCCATGCGGTAGCCTGCCCGTAATTTTTTTTGCGGCGGAGGCGTCCTTTTCGGCAAAGCCAAAAACAAAGAGCGGGTCGCCCCACTCTTCATCACGCTCTCACATACACCGTCTACTGTGAGTATATCACACCGGCGTCCGCTTTGCAAGTGTTTTTTCAATATTTGTTTATAAAAACACTCATTTTTTGCATCCGTGCCCGCTCTATGCGCGGTACAGGCTCTCGAGCGCGTCGAAATTCCCCCCCGCGAGGTAGGCGGCGCGTGCCGAATACGACGCGGCGCATGCGCTGAGCGCGTCCCTTTCCGAAAGCGCGCGAGCTGCGGCGGAGACGAGAGGCGCGCCGCAGCTCTCCGCGGCGTAAATCATTCCCGAGGCGCGGCAGAACGATTTGATCTTCGGGTCCGCCCCCGCGCCGACGGCGGGGACGCCTGAGTTGACGGAAAAAATGAGCGCGTGCAGCCGCTCGCCGACCGTTATCTCGGCGCCGCCGAATATGCTTTCCGCGTCGGCGGAGGAAAACGGTCTATCCCATACGGAGGCGCACTTCCCCGCGAGGCCTGCCGCCGCCTTTGCGAGCGCCGCGTCGTCATTTCGGGAGCGCCTGCCGAACTGCATCGGCAAAAAGAGCGTGTCGAGCCCGAGCTGTGCCTTGAGCGCTTGCGAAAGCTCCGCGAGCGCCTCCGCGCGGCGCGCGCCGCCCCTTGCCGAGACGACGGCGTATCCGCCGCCCCCGCGCGAGGCCGCGCACGGGATGAGAAACGCGGGGTCTGCCGTGACCTTCATCATCCCCTCGGGGACACCCGCGCGGCAAAGCAGCTCCGCGGAGTCGCCGTCGCGCAGCGTTATCACATCGACGTCCGAGAGCGCGCGGGCGACGTCTTTCAGGCTCCGCTCCCGCAGAAGCGGACCTATGCCGTTCGCAAGCAGCATCGTGCGGACGCCCGCGCGGTGCGCCGTGCGGAGCAGAAAGAGGTAATAATAAAGCGAACGTCGGCTCGTCGCGTCCTGCAAAAGGCTGCCGCCGCCGAACACGAACACGCGCGCCTCCGAGAGCGCTTTTTTGACGGCGCGGACGTCGTATCTGTTGACGGCTCCCGTGCCGAACGCGCGCCGCGTCGCCTCGGGGCGCGCGGACAGAACCGTCAGTCCGGCGTCCGGCAGCCGCCTTTTCGTTTCCGAGACGAGCACGGACAAAAGCGCCTCGTCCCCGCCGTTTTCAAATCCGAGATATCCCGCGACGACGATGCCGCTCCGGTTTTTCATCGGGAGCGCCCCCCTTTCCGGCGTTTTATTTTTTCCTCGTGACGCGCCTTTTCACGGCGGAGGCGCAGTAGAGGACGACGAGCGCCGCCGCCGACGTGACGATGCCGAACAGAAGCCCGTTCATCACGCGCCCGTACTGGACTGTCGCGTCCGTAAAGACGTGGCAGAACGTGTTCGTGACCGAGGCGGGCAGTATCGCCGACGCCGCCGCGAGCGCAAAGAGATGCGCCCTTTTCGCGCTGCCCTCTGTCTCATCCCCACCCTTTCGGGAGAGGAAGAAATACACAAACGCCGCCGTTGCCGGATACGCGACGAGGAATTCCTTCGTGCGCGGGCGGGACGCCATTCTGTCCGAGATGAAATTGCGGAAGCTCTCCTCAAGAGAGCTTATTCTGTTCACATTGCCGCTCCTGACAAGGTACACGGCGAGCACCGCCGCACAGGCGGCGAGCGCGAGGCACCACCACACGCGGACGCGCGCGCCGAGCGCGCGTTTGACGTCGCAGACAAAGCCGTCACGGCTGCGGCAGAACATGAAGTAGTAAGCAAAGAGCGCAAAGGCGAGCGGGAAGACGAGCGTCAGCTTGATGCCGCGGAACACGGCGTCGTTTATATAATAGTCCAGCCCCGAGGTCAGCGCGCCTATCACAACGCCGCCGACGGCGCATACGGCAAGCTCCGTCAGGACGAAAAACGCCGTCATGACGGCGGCTCCGTACCGCCCGACGAGGCTTCCGACGCGGCGCAATCCCGAAAGCGCCAGCGCGACCGCAAGGCACGGGAACGCGAGCGCCGCCGCCGTCGGATAGAGGGCGAGCAGCCGCTCGGGCAGAAAGAACGTAAGCTCAAACCCGACCGCCGCGAGAAGGAGCGATATCACCGTGTAGCCACCGCCGCCGAGCCCGGTCACGAGCGAGAGCGCCGCCATGACGCACAGCGCCGTCACCGACGCGCCCGCGGCGAAGACGTATTTCTGATTTCCGTAACTGAACGCGGACGGGACGGCGTCCGTGCCGAAGCCGATCGACGTGAGCCTGTCGCGCGCGAGCGAGACCGCCTTTGCCGAAAGCGAGGCGCGCTCGCCGCCGCTCAGCTCGCCGAGCGGCGTTCCCGAAACGCATATGAAGCGTATGTTCCTGTCGACGACGGAGTTCACATACTGGCGTGCGCGGAAAACATAGCCGGTTTCGTCCGCGTGCGAGACGTCGGATGCGAAATACGCCCTTACGACGGCGCCGTCCGCCGCCTCCTTCAGCATTTCGTACCCGGGAAATTTAATATTTGATAGCTGGCTCGGGTTTTCGGTGACGACGAGCGTCAGCTTTCTGCGCGCCGTCAGCCCCGCGAGCCCTTCGGCGCATTTTTCCGCCGCCTCAATCGTCTTTTCGTCGGCATCCTCGGCGACACTGTCGGTCACGAGCAGATAGCGGACGCCGTATTTTTTTATGAGCTCTTCGGTTTTGCCGATATATTCGAGCGAGCCGCGGGCGTCCGCTCCGAGCGAGAGCGCGGGTATCAGCCCGTGGGAGACGACATCCTCGAGCGCGCCCTCGTCAAATCCTACGGGCAGGTCGTATATGCTCCTGTTGCCGTTATAGAAGACGTACGCCGTGAGCCCCGCCTGCTCCGAGATGACGCGGGTGTATTCGTCCTTTCCGTAGTAGAGGGGCAGCCATTTGTCGAGCCGCTGCCTCACCTCGCGCCGCCTGACGATAAAGACGTGCGACGTGCGCGTGATGCCGGGGAGCGCCGCGAGCTTTTCCTCGAGCGCCGCGGACTCCGCGTCAAATCTGTGCCTTAAGTCGTGATACGTCAGCCCCGTGACGTCGCCCCTGTCGCGGAGCTTTCCCATCGTGTCCTCGGGTACGACCGCCGTCGTGACGCCCGAGGCGGCGTATTCCGCGATCACGTCGGAAAGCTCGTCGGCGCTGACGCTGTCGCAGAGGTCGGAATACAAAAGCGAAAAGACTACCTGCCTGTTTGCCGCCTCGGCTCTCGTCCGCGCAAAGAACTGCGGGAGCATAAAGAGGGAGGCGAGCAGCGCGGCGACGGTCAGGATGAGAGGCGTGCGGCGGCGCGTGCCCGACCTTTTCCCGAGCTCGGCGCGCGGCGCGGAGGCGGAGGCGGGAGCCTGTTCGGGGGCATATGCTTCTTCGGGGGCATATTCCTCCTCGGGGGCATATTCTCCCTCGGGGGCGTATCCATCCTCGGGGGCGTATCCATCCTCGGGGGCGTATCCATCCTCAGGGGCGTAT
>CANRKP010000046.1 GCA_947631245.1 uncultured Clostridia bacterium | reverse complement strand
GCTGAGCAACAGCAGCAAAGCGCGGGCTCATAATATGCGCGGCATGGGGCATTGCTGCTGTTGCTCAGTGGCTGACGGTATACGAATACGTTGACAAGTTCCATGATTTCACGCGCACCGTCAACTCCTCCGAGGCGTTCGGTTTTTACGTCGTTTGCTGCGTCGTCACGGCTGTGACGGAGGCGCTTTTCGTCCTGCTTGCCGTCACCATATTCGGCGAGCTGAAAAAGATAATCGCCTCGCATACAGGAAGCCTTACCGAAGAAGAGGAAGAGGCGGGCGGAAGTTCCGCGCGCAGGACGACATATATCAGGCAGGAGCTCACAAAGATGAACTCGCGCGCGAAATTTCTGGCATATGTCGCATCCGCCGCGGCGCTCGCGTACATGGTGATCGTCGGCATAAACAAGCAGATAACGGTCGAGAACGAGATAATGGAATATGTGCGCTACGTTCCCGTATTTCCTGCGATAAACATCGTCTCGGTCGCAGTGACGGTAATTTTCATAGTGTATACAGTGAAGTATATCTCCGACCTTGCCGACAACGTAAAAGAAAGGTACAGACTGCTCTGAGGGCGAAAAAGACCCGAGCAGGGAAATATAACGCAATAAAACGCCTCGGACGGACAAAGTCTCGCCGGAGGCGTTTTTGTTATGTTCCGTTTTCCTTGTCGTTCTTGATCGTTCGCTTTCTTTCGCGAAGTCCTAAAAAAAGTCTTGACTTTACTATGATAAAGTGATATCATATGAAACACTGAATTTGTGATAAAGAAAATAATGAGGGATTAAGCTATGGAAAACCTTCACTCCGCCTCGACGGACAGGCTGTTTCGGGCGATACTCTCGCTCGGCAGCGTCGGGGAATGCTACGATTTTTTTGAGGACATCTGCACGATAAAGGAAATAGAGGACATGACGCAGCGGCTTGAAACCGCGCTCATGCTCGACAGCGGCGCAAACTATCAGACCGTTTCGGAAAAGATAGGTGTCAGTACGGCAACGATAAGCCGCGTGAACAGGTGCCTGCGGTACGGGAGCGGAGGATACAGGCGCGCGATAGACAAACTTCGGGACGAGGAGAGCACATGAACGAAAGCATTACAGATGTCATGAACGCGGAGGAACGCCTCGTTTTTGCTCTGCGCGCGCTCTTTTGTCGTTACGGATACAGACCTTACCGCATGAGCAAATTCGAAGAGTATGACCTTTACGCAAAAAACAAGGATTTTCTTATATCCGAGGACGTCATAGTCTTTACGGACAAGGGCGGGAGGCTGATGGCTCTCAAGCCTGACGTCACGCTTTCTATAGTGAACAGTGTCCGCGTAAAAAAGGACGCGGTCGAGAGGCTGTGCTACAACGAAAATGTTTACCGCGTCCCGAAGGGAGGCGTCTCGTTTTCGGAAATAATGCAGACGGGGCTCGAATGCATAGGCGATATTGACGCGTATTGCGTCGGCGAGGTCCTCTGTCTCGCCGCGGCGAGCCTCGACCTTATATCGCACCGCTTTGCGCTTGACGTGTCGCACATAGGGCTTCTTTCGGCGGCGGTCGCCTCTCTTTCTCTCCCGAAGGACGCGGCGCGGAAGGTCTGCGGATACGTTTCCGCAAAAAACGTGCATGAAATAATGTCAGTTTGCCGTGAGAACGGGGTCTCCGAGGAAAAGGCAAACGCGCTTTCAGAGCTCACATCTCTTTACGGCACGCCTTCTGACGTCATGCCTAAAGTAAAAAGAATAGCGGAGGTGTTCTCCGCCGAGGCTGAATACGGGGAGCTTTCAGCCGCGTTATCGGTACTTGAGACGTCGCCTTTCCGCGACCGCGTGAGGGTGGATTTTTCAGTCGTCGGAGACGCGGGATATTATAACGGCGTCGTTTTCAAAGGCTTTGTCGACGGCGTCCCGGAGGCCGTACTTTCCGGAGGAAGATATGACGGTCTTCTTAAAAAAATGAAGTGCGAGGGAGGCGCCGCCGGATTTGCGGTCTATCTCGATACGCTCGCCCCGATATTCAGAGGAAATGACACGTTCTCGGAGAACGGTGCAGGGACAGTGCTTCTCTATGACAGAGACGACGACCCGGCAAAAGTCGCTGAAGCCGTATCGAAGCTCGCGTCGTCGGGTCAGTCGGTTGAGGCGCGCCGCCGCGGCGCTGAAAGCGTTATCGGCAAAAAAGTCGTCGAACTGAAAGGATGCGATATTTATGAGGTCTGAACGAATGCTCAATATCGCGCTCCCGAAAGGGAGGCTCGGCGAGCGCGTATACGGTATTTTCGAGAACGCGGGGCTCGGCGTACCGTCCGTAAATGACGGGAGCCGCCGCCTGACGTTCGAGGATGCGGACGTCGGCGTCCGATATTTTTGGGTCAAGCCGTCAGACGTTGCGATATATGTCGAGCGCGGCGCTGCGGATCTCGGCGTTGCGGGAAAGGATATCCTTCTTGAATACCGCCCCGACGTCTATGAGCTTCTTGACCTCGGAATAGGAAAATGCCGCATGGCGTCAGCCGGAAAATCAGATTTTCAATCATATTATGACAGCGGCGAATTCCCGCTGCGGGTCGCAACAAAATTTCCTAATATCGCGAGGGACTTTTTCGCCTCGCGGGGCAGGAGCATAGACATAATAAAGCTGCACGGGTCAATAGAGCTCGCCCCGCTGCTCGGCCTGTCTGACATAATCGTCGACATCGTCGAGACGGGGGAGACGCTTCGCGAAAACGGCCTTATCGTTATCGAGGACATCGTGGAGATAAGCGCGAGGCTGATAGCGAACAAGGCGAGCCACAAATTCGATTTCGAACGGATAGAGGGCGTCGTCGGCTCGGTCGCAAAGATAAAGGAGAAAAAATGATAAAGATACTGAAATACGGCGAGGTGCCGCTCTGCGAAATATTGTCCCGCGCGGCGACGCCTTCGGATATTGCCGATACGGTCTTTCAAATAATCGAAAACGTGCGCGAAAAAAAGGATGCGGCGCTTTTTGAATATACGGAAAGATTCGACGGCGTCAGGCTGTCCCGTTTCGAGATCCCGAAAGAGGAAATTGACGCCGCCGCAAAAAGGGCGGACCCGGAGCTAATACGCGTCCTTGTCCGCGCGGCGGACAATATAAGAAAATTTCACAGCGTGCAGAAAAGAGAGAGCTTTATTATAAACGACACGCCCGGGGTAGTCATGGGGCAGAAGGTCATCCCGATAGAGAACGTGGGGATATATGTGCCGGGCGGCACGGCTTCACTTCCTTCGACGGTGCTGATGAACGTGATCCCCGCGAAGCTCGCGGGCTGCGGAAACATTGTTATGGCAACTCCTCCCGGGAAGGACGGGCGCGTCTCGGATGCAATACTCGCAGCGGCAGATGTCGCCGGGGTCGACAGGGTGTTCACGGTCGGCGGCGCGCAGGCGATAGCGGCGCTCACATACGGAACGGAGAGCATTCCGCGCGTCGACAAGATAGCGGGTCCCGGAAACGCGTTCGTTGCCGAAGCGAAAAGGCAGGTTTACGGCGCAGTCTCGATCGACATGATAGCGGGACCGAGCGAGATACTCATAATCGCAGACGGTAAAAACAGCCCGCGAAACATAGCTGCCGATATGCTGTCTCAGGCGGAACATGACAGGATGGCGAGCGCCGTGCTTATAACGACCTCGGAGACGCTCGCAAAAGAGACGGCAGTCGAGCTCGAGCGGCAGCTATCCGCGCTCCCGAGGGAGGCTGTTGCGAGGGTGTCGATAGAGAACAACGGGAAAATAATCATCGTTGATACGATAAATACGGCGGCGGACATCACAAACGAGCTTGCGCCGGAGCATCTTGAACTCTGCGTCGACGAACCGTTTGATATACTCGACAAAATAAAGAACGCAGGTTCTGTTTTTATGGGACGCTTCTGCCCGGAGGCGCTCGGCGATTATCTCTCAGGCACGAACCACACGCTCCCGACAGGCGGCACTGCGCGGTTTTCAAGCCCATTGTCCGTGGACGACTTCGTAAAGAAAATGCAGTTCACATATTACACGAGGGATGCGTTCGGCGGAGTTTACCGCGACGTTGCGTACTTTGCCCGCGCCGAGGGACTTGAAGGGCACGCAAGATCGGCGGAGACACGTTTTGCGGAGGAGAAAATATGAGCAGATTTTTCAGCGGCAGACATTCGTCCCTCGTTCCGTACACACCGGGCGAGCAGCCGAAGGACAAAGCTTATATAAAGCTCAACACGAACGAAATGCCGTTTGCTCCATTGCCCGAGGCGGTCAGCGCAGCGGCAGAGGCGGCGGGATGCTCGAACCTTTATCCCGACCCTGACTGCACGGAGCTTACGCTTGCAATAGCGGAAAATCTCGGGGTCAAAAAGGAGAACGTTATCGTGACTAACGGCTCGGACGAGGCGCTGAATTTCGCCTTCATGGCGTTCTGCGACGCCGGGCGTCCGGCGGTGTTCCCGGACATAACGTACGGCTTTTATCCCGTATTCGCAAAGCTGAACGGCGTTCCTTATTCTACGATCCCGCTGCGCGACGACTTTACCGTTAGCGTGACGGACTACGTCGGCATCGGAAAGACTGTATTTCTTGCAAATCCGAATGCGCCGACGGGGCTCTCTCTGCATCGCTCGGCGCTGGAGCGCGTGATCGCGGGCAACAGGGAAAACGTCGTTATTATAGACGAGGCATATGTTGATTTCGGCGCCGAGAGCTGTGTGCCGCTGATCGAGAAATACGACAATCTGCTCGTTGTGAGGACGTTTTCAAAATCGCGCTCTCTCGCCGGAATGAGGCTCGGCTTTGCGGTCGGATGCCGCGAGCTTATAGACGATCTGCGTACGATAAAGTATTCGACGAACCCTTATAACGTTAACAGAGCGACGGCTGCCGCGGGTACTGCGGTACTCGCGCATGACGAGGTGACAAAGGAGAGATGCCGCACGATAACGGAAACGAGAGAGAAAACGAAGGCGGAGCTGTCGCGGCTCGGTTTTGAAATGACTGACTCGGCGGCAAACTTCGTTTTCGTAAAGCATCCGAAATTCGGCGGCGAGGAGATTTATCTTGCCCTCAAAGAAAAAGGCATACTCGTTCGCCATTTCGACGCGGAGAGGATACGCGAATACAACAGAATAACGATAGGGACGGATGAAGAAATGAGCGCGCTTGTTTGCGCGCTGGAGGATATCATTGGGAGATCAACATGAGAGAAGCTGAAATCAGGAGAAAGACGGCGGAGACGGATATTTCGCTTTCGTTGAATATTGACGGCAGCGGCAGGTGCGCCGCCGCCACGGGATGCGGTTTTTTTGACCATATGCTCACGCTGTTTGCAAAACACGGCAGATTTGATCTGACCGTAAGCTGCGACGGGGACACATATGTCGACTGTCATCACACTGTCGAGGACGTCGGCATCGCGCTCGGGGAGGCGTTCGCAGCCGCTCTCGGGAACAAACGCGGCATCTGCCGCTACGGTCATTCGGTGCTCCCGATGGACGAGGCGCTCGTCCTGACGGCCGTCGACATATCGGGCAGATCGTATCTCGGATACAAACTCCCCGTTCCGACCGAGAAGGTCGGCACGTTCGATACCGAGCTTGTGCGCGAATTCTGGCTCGCGTTCACGCGCGCGTCAGCAATGACGCTGCATATAAGACTGATCTCCGGCAAAAACTCGCATCACATAATCGAGTGCGCGTTCAAGTCTGCGGCGCGCAGTCTCCGTCAGGCGGTGTCCATTGACTCGGCATTCGCGTCGGATATCCCGTCTACGAAAGGCACGCTCTGATGGTCGCTATCATAGATTACGGCGTCGGCAACCTTTTCTCCCTCAAAAGCTCGCTTTCCTATATCGGGGTCGAGTCCGAGACGACGTCCGATCCGTCGGCGCTGAGGTCGGCGGACAGGCTCATCCTGCCGGGAGTCGGCGCTTTCGGTGACGCCGCGGAGAAGCTCCGCGTCCGCGGGCTCGACGCGGTAATAAAGGAGGAGGCTGCGCGCGGCAAACCGATACTCGGCATATGCCTCGGGATGCAGCTTTTGTTCCGCGTCAGTCATGAATTCGGCGAGCACGAGGGGCTCGGTCTTCTAGACGGCGAGGTGAGACCGATCTCGGACGTCATCCCATACGGACTGAAAATTCCTCATATCGGCTGGAATTCGCTCAGCATCGTGAAGGATACTCCGCTTTTCGCATATAACAAGAACGGCGATTATGTTTATTTCGTCCATTCGTTTTACGCCTCGGACTGCGATGACTCGCTCGCGGCCGTCACGGAATACGGCGCGCCGCTGACTGCCGCTGTCGCAAAGGGGAATATATTCGGATGCCAGTTCCACCCGGAAAAGAGCGGCAGCGTCGGGCTTTCCATACTCCGCGCATTTTCCGAAACGGAGGGTGTGTCATGACGATATATCCCGCAATAGACATCGTCGGCGGGAAGGCTGTCCGCCTTCTGCACGGTGATTATGAAAAAATGACTGTTTACGGCGAGCACCCGGAGAACGTCGCCCTCGATTTTGTTTCCTCAGGAGCGTCGCACATACACATAGTAGACCTTGAAGGCGCGCGGGACGGCGGTACGCCGAATTTTGACACTGTTTCGGAAATAAAGCGGGCGTCAGGCGTTTTCTGCGAAGTCGGCGGCGGTATAAGGTCGGAGATCGCGATAGAAAAGTACCTTTCGGCAGGGATAGACCGCGTCATCCTCGGGACCTCCGCCGTAAAGAATTTCGCTTTTCTCCGCCGCGCGGTCGAGCTTTACGGGAGCCGCGTCGCCGTGGGAGTCGACATAAAGGACGGATTTGTCGCCGTCAGCGGATGGAAGGAGACGACGCGCGAGACTGCGTTTGACTTCTGTCGGAAGATGGAGGACGCCGGAGTCTCGACTCTCATCGTCACCGATATTTCAAAGGACGGGGCGATGAAGGGCACAAATCTCCCGCTTTATAAAGAATTAAAGCGCCGTTTTTCCCTTGATATAACGGCTTCCGGCGGCGTAAGCACGCTCGACGATATAAGGGCGCTTGCTTCAATTGGTCTTTACGGCGCAATCATCGGAAAGGCTTACTATACGGGCGCAATAAAAATAAGCGATGCGATAAAGGCGGCAAAGGCTCTGAGATGATAACAAAAAGAATTATACCTTGCCTCGACGTCGGAGGAAACGGGCGCGTCGTCAAGGGCGTCAATTTCACGGACCTGTGCGACGTGGCGTCCCCGGTCGAGCTTGCGGAAAAGTACGGACGCGACGGCGCGGATGAGCTCGTTTTCTACGATATAACTGCATCCGCCGAGGGCAGGGCGCTTTTCACCGATATCCTGACGGAAACTGCAAGGCGCGTATTTATCCCGCTGACAGTCGGCGGCGGCATCAATACGACAGACGACTTCGACCGCGTTTTAAAGTGCGGGGCGGACAAGGTGAGCGTCAACTCGGGCGCGATAAAGGACCCGTCGCTCATAAGCCGCGCCGCAAAGCTCTACGGCTCACAGTGCGTCGTTCTGTCCGTCGACGTAAAGCGTGTCGACGGCGCCTTCCGCGTATTCGCGAAAGGCGGACGGGAGGACACAGGCATGGAAGCCGTCGAATGGATAAAAAGGTGCGTCGGAAACGGTGCCGGCGAGGTCGTCGTAAACTCGATGGACACGGACGGCGTAAGAGGCGGATTTGATATTCCTCTTCTCCGCGAGGTCTGCCGCGCCGTATCTGTCCCCGTCATTGCCTCGGGCGGCGCGGGCGGCACGGACGACTTTATCGGGCTTTTCAGGGAGCTGCCCGATATAGACGCGGGGCTCGCCGCGTCGATATTCCATTTCGGACAGGTCGGCATACGGGAGCTCAAGGAAAAAATGATGCGCGCGGGCATACCGGCGCGCGTAACGGAAAGTGAGTGATGACAGATGACGGATAAAGAAGCTAACGCAGCAATAACGGATATAAACGAGCTGAAGTTTGACGAACGCGGTCTCATTCCCGCGATCGTCGTAAACGACGCGACGGGCGACGTTTTAACGCTTGCGTACATGAACCGCGAGAGCCTCGGGATATCAATGGAGCGCGGGCTCACATGCTTCTGGTCACGCTCGAGGCAGAAGCTTTGGCTCAAGGGAGAGACGAGCGGCAATTACCAGCACATAATATCGATAATGGCAGACTGCGACAGGGACGCCCTCGTCGTAAGAGTAAAGCCCGACGGTCCCGCGTGCCACCTCGGCACGGACTCCTGCTTCTCATATCCCGTTTATGAGGGAGATGAGCCGCGCGCCTTTACCGTCGACGGGCTGATGGAGCTTCTCGCTGAGAGAAAAAGAGAGGGAAAAGAGGGCTCGTATACGACTTACCTGTTTGAAAAGGGCTTAGACAAGATACTGAAAAAGGTCGGCGAGGAGTCGACGGAGGTCATTATCGCTGCAAAGGCAGAAGACAGGCGGGAGACCGTATACGAAATAGCAGACCTTGCGTATCACGTCATGGTACTTATGATGGAGGCAGGCATCACGCTCGACGATGTAAGGGCCGAGCTCGCTTCACGCCATGTGATAGACCATAAGGTCAAGCAGGAGAAGATGACATGAGATTTGTCCGAAAGCTGCCGCTTGTGACAGAGGCTGACCGCATCTTCGCTCTCACCGGCGCGCGGGACCCGACAATGTGCGACCTTCACACCCACACCGTGTTCTGTGACGGCAGAAACACGCCCGAAGAGATGGTGTTGGCAGCGATAGAACGCGGACTTTCCTGCATAGGATTTTCGGCGCACAGCTATACTTTTTTTGATACCGGGTACTGCCTGTCAAAGGAAATGGAGGAGGCGTACCGCGCCGAGGTCGCGGCGCTGCGCGAGAAATACCGCGATAGAATACGCATACTCTGCGGCGTCGAGCAGGACTATTGGTCGAACGCGCCGACGGACAGTTACGACTACGTCATAGGCTCCGTACACTATATTTGCGTGCGCGGCGGAGAAAAATATATCGCCGTGGACGAGACGAGAGAAGGACTTCTCGCTGCGGCGGACGAGTTTTTCAGCGGCGACATATACGCGCTCGCGGAGGAATATTACAAAACGGAAGCCGGTGTCGTTAAAAAGACGGGAGCCGACATAATAGGTCACTTCGACCTCATCTCGAAATTCAACGGCGGCGGGGAGCTTTTCGATGAAAGCAACGAAAGGTACCGTTCGGCATGGATGAGAGCGGCGGATGAGCTTTTGAAAACAGGCGTCCCGTTCGAGTTGAACACGGGCGCCGTGTCACGCGGGTGGAGGCGCACTCCTTATCCCGCGCCCGAAATAGCGGATTATATCGCGCGGCACGGCGGCAGATTTATTCTTTCGAGCGACAGCCATTCAAAAGAGACGCTCGCGTTCGGATTTGAAGATTACAAATAAAAAAACCGTCCCGAAAGCAATCGCGCTTTCGGGGCGGTTTCTCTATTGTCAGTCACCCGACGGGGCAGTTTTGTTTCCGACAAAGGTGAGCAGCACGAGAGTGAGGTATACGGCAAGGTAAACTACTGCACCGTCGACGAGTATTTCCCCATAGGCGGAGAGAATGGAGATCACGTCTGACGACGTCATGTCCCAGCCGTATTTGACTATCCCTTCGATATTTGCCGCGATCTCGTTTATAATGTATGGCACTATTCTGAGCACAAAAGAGATAAGAGCGATTCTTGGAAACGGATGTTTTTTTGAAAAAATCGGGGCCGGAAGCGCGGCATCGGACGCGCCGCGCAGAAAAATGCGGCAGAAAAGATAGAGGAGAAAATACGTCAGCGCCCTTGTCACAACGTTGAGCACAAGGTATAGCGCTGTCACAAGCTCAAGCCCGCCTATCAGGTGTCCTGCGGCAAAATCTATAACATACGCGACGGCGTAGTCAAGCGCGAGAATTATTATAACAGCGGAAAACGAAACAGCGTATCCGCGCCTGTCGCGCCTTGCAGCAAAGCAGGCGATACAGCCGGCTCCGACGGCGAAAATTATTCCGTCAAACAAATATATGAAAACCGAAAGTACGTCAGCGGCGGCGCCCGCGCTTTCGTCGGCAAGAGAGGCGGATATGAGAGAGAGCACGCGCGCTGTGACAGTCACCGCAAGGTACATGGCAGCTCCCGCTGTATGTATGCGGACGGCGGATTTGTTTTTTGTTTCACCCGGTTTCAATGGCAAAACACCTCCTGCTTTTTTAGCTGACGGGAGGCGAACTTCACCGCTCCACGCGGGCGCTTTTCGGCGCCTTCGCAGAGCTTTAGCTCGCTAAAGCTCCGTCGTCTGTTGCCTTGCGTCCAGCAAGGCTTCCTCCTCCGCGCGCAAAATCACCAGAAAATCACCTCGCGTGGAGTGCTTCGCAGTTTTCGGCGCCGTATCATCGTTCGGGCAAGGAAATTCCCGCAGGCAATACTGGTTGTATTGGCAAGGGCATTGACGCAGCACGGGCGTTGATACGTCGTCGAAAACCGGTGAGGGTTCGCCTCCCGGCAGCTATATCACATATATTCTATCACATATATTCTACCACAGAAAAAGCATAAAAAAAAGAGTTTTTTGTGACTTCGCGGCATCATACGGTCATATATTGTTACTGTAACGAAATCTGAAAGGCGAAACAAATATGGACTCAGGAGACAACAAGAGCCGAGCGCAGACACCCATTCTGCCGCTCTCGGGCGACGTTGACTATACGACTGTCACGGAATACATAGACGAATTTTTGTCGAGGTATGATTTTATCGAAAGAATCTTCGTCGGAAACTCGATAAGGGGGCGAGAGCTTCACTGCGTGCGCCTCGGCAAGAAAGAGGCGCTGCCGATCATTTACGTCGGCGCCCATCACGGGATGGAGAGGATGACGTCGGCGCTGCTTCTGCGATTTATAAACGAATACTGCGAAGCTATGATGAACGGCATGAAGATGTACGGCGTCGACATGAGATATCTTTTCTCGGAGAGATGTATTTACATAATCCCGATGCTCAACCCGGACGGCGTCGAGCTTTCGCTGCACGGCGCGTCGCGCGAAAGCCCGCTTTACGACAGGCTTTTAAGGATGAACGGAGGCGACGACTTCGGAAAATGGCAGGCGAACGAACGCGGCGTTGACCTGAATCACAATTATAACGCGGGTTTTCTCGAATATAAGGAAAGAGAAAAGGAATTAGGCTTACTCGGCGGCGCGCCGACGAAATACAGCGGGGAATATCCCGAATCCGAGCCGGAAACAAAGGCGCTCTGCCGCCTTATAAGGACGACAGAGCCGGAGCTTATCCTGACGCTGCATACGCAGGGCGAGGAGATATATTATACGAGCGGCGGGGCGGCGCCGACGCTCTCGCGCAGGCTAGGAAGAATAATTTCCGAAATATGCGGCTACCGGCTCGCCGAACCGGAGGGGACGGCTGCATACGGAGGGCTGACGGACTGGTTCGTGGCGGAATACGGCAAGCCGTCGTTCACGATAGAATGTGGCAGAGGGGAAAATCCTCTGCCGAAAGAAGATTTTATAAGCATATACGCGCGCCTGCGCGAGCTTTTCTTCCGCGCGCCGCTGCTCGTTTAGCGGGCGACCGCATTCATCCATGCGGAGGCAAGCCTTGTCCACTCCGATATGCCCATGTCTTCGAGAGACGGGTTTCCGAGAGATGTTTCCCGCGTCGCAAGAGACATGCCGTGCGCGCCGTGGGGGAAAACGTGGAGCTCGAAGGGGACGTTGTGCTCCGACAAAGCCGTGGCGAACAGGAGCGAGTTCTCGACTGGGACCGCGTTGTCGTCGGATGTATGCCACAAAAATGTCGGCGGCGTCTTTTTCGTGACAAGCAGCTCAAGGCTGTGCATCTCAAGCTCGTCGCTGTCGGCGTCGTCGCCGATGGATATGTCGATTGTCCCTCTGTGTGCGAATTCGCCGGCGGTTATGACGGGATATCCGAGGATGAGCCCGTCGGGGCGGTTCTCGCCGTAGGTGATATCGAGCTCTTCTCTGATAAAAGCCTCATGCCACCTGACGCCGAGCATCGCCGCGACATATCCGCCTGCGGAAAAGCCTGCCACAAATATGCGGTGCGGAGAGATGTTGTATTCGCCCGAATGCCTGCGGACGTACGAAACCGCGAGCGACACGTCAAGGAGCGGGAGCGGAAAGTGACCGAATTCGCCTATCGAGTATCTCAGGACGAACACGTTTGAACCGCGCGCAAGAAAATCGAGCGCGACCGGCTCCGCCTCGCGTTCGGACAGAAAAGACAGACCTCCGCCCGGAAGAACTATAAGAGCCGATCTCGGGGAGGCGCGCAGCTCGTCGTCGCCCCCGTGTATGTATGACGTCAGCGTGACGCGAGGATCTCCGTCGTACAAAAGAACAGTCTCGGTTTTCACGGTGTGCCCCCAAAAAAACATCTTCTCTCAAGACATAGTACCACATATACGCATACATTACAACATGAAAACAAAAAAATAACTGCAATGTGTCAAAAAAATGTTGAAAGAAGCGAAAATATAAGATATAATTAAAGCAAGATACGATTGAATATTTATGTCTGAGAGGTAAAAATGAAAAGTTTTAAAAGGGCGGCATCCTTGATTGCCGTCGCCGCAGTCATTTTTACGGCGTTCTCCTCATGCGGGAGCAGAAACGGGGGCGATTTTACGGAAACTAAGACGACTGAAGAAGCGGTGACAAACGCGCCCGAGCCCGCGCCGGAGCCTGTCGGACGGCGCGTCGAGGCGCTCGACCGCGGCGTCGCTGCGGTAAAAGTGAAGGGCGGTTATCTTGTTAGCTGGCGTTCCTTCGGGACCGAGTCCGCAGATACCGAATACGAGCTCTTTCGCGACGGCGAGCTGATCTATACGAGCGGCTCCGGCATGGCGACGTGTTTCCTTGACGCGGACGGCAAGGAGGACTCGAAGTATTCCGTCGCGGTCGGCGGCGAGAAGTCGCCGGAGGTGACGCCTTTTGAAACGAATTACTTCGACATCAAGCTCGACAGACCGAAAAACGGGATAACGCCCGCAAGAGAGTCATACGGATATATGCCTAACGACTGCTCGTGCGGCGACCTCGACGGTGACGGACAGTACGAGATAATAGTCAAGTGGGAGCCTACGAACGCTCAGGACAATTCAAAGGACGGATATACGGGAAACGTATATCTTGACGCGTACAAGCTCGACGGGAAAAAGCTGTGGCGCATCGACCTCGGAGTTAACATCCGCGCGGGCGCGCATTACACTCAGTTCCTCGTATTTGACTTTGACGGCGACGGAAAGTCCGAGCTCGTCTGCAAGACGGCGGACGGAACAGTCGACGGGAAAGGCAATGTCATAGGAAGAGAAGGCGTCGATTACCGCACGCCGCAGGGTAGGATCCTCAGCGGAAAAGAATATCTCACTATATTCAACGGCGAAACAGGCGAGGCGATAGAGACGCTCGACTACATCCCCGAAAGAGGTCAGGTCTCCTCGTGGGGCGATGATTACGGCAACCGCTGCGACAGATTCCTTGCCGCGGTAGCGTATCTTGACGGGAAAACGCCCGCGTTCGTAATGTGCCGCGGATACTACACGCGCGCGGTGCTCGCGGCGTACACATTCGACGGCGAGCACATGACGAATATCTGGACGTGCGACTCGAATAACGCCGGATGCGGTCCTATCGCCGGGCAGGGCAATCACAATCTTGCCGTCGCCGATGTGGACGGAGACGGATGCGATGAGATAATATACGGTCAGTGCTGCATAGATCACAACGGCAAGCCGCTCTGGTCGACTATGCTCGGTCACGGTGACGCCGTTCACGTCGGAAATTTTCTTCCCGAGCGCGAGGGGCTCGAGGTTTGGGGATGCCTTGAGGGCAGCAAGGGAGCGTATCTTGCAGACGCCAAGACGGGGCGGGTGCTCCGAAAGTATCAGTCCGACAGAGACGTCGGTCGCGCCCTCGCGGACAACTTCATTACCGGCAACGACTCAGCCGAGTTCATGTGCGCGACTACGGGGACGGTGTTCTGCGGCGAAGATGATATCGTCAGAGGAGCCACATGGAACGGAGGCATAAACTTCGCCGTTTGGTACACGGGCAAGCTCGAGAGATGCGGCCTTGACGGCACAAACGTCTTTTCATACGAGCTCGGCAATGTGCTCTCAATGCAGGGCGTCGTTGCCTGCAACGGAACAAAGGCAACGCCGTGCCTTACGGCTGATCTGCTCGGAGACTGGCGCGAGGAAATAGTCATGGCAGGTGCGAACGGCAGCTTCCTCCGCGTTTATCTCACCGATTTTGAGACGGAATACCGTCTGCCGACGCTCATGCACGACACGATGTACCGCTGCGGCGTCGCAAACGAAAACGTCGCCTACAATATCCCTCCGCATACGGAATGGTTCCTTGACTCAAGCTATCCGCTGCCGGATTATCCCGAAGTACATACTGTGAAATAAAAATCACATATCAAAAATCACGCACAGACCGTAAAACAGTCTGTGCGTGATTTTTTTGAAAACTAAATATGAACGAATTGTGAACGAAAAAGCGAAAAATTAAATCTTTTGTTTTGTGTCGATTAGGCATGGATTTTCTTCTGCGAATATGGTATATTATACGGGAAAGTTTTAAAACGGTAGTGTGGTATGCGTACATATTTTAAGTATCTCCGACCTTTTCTTCCGAGAATGTCGGTGGGGCTCCTGATCAAATTTGCGGGGACTATATTCGATCTTCTTATCCCCGTCATGCTGAAAATAATAATAGACGACATCGTTCCGACGAAAAACGCGCGTATGATATATTTTTACGGCGGCGTCATGATACTTTGCTCGATCCTTGCCGTCGTCGGAAATATCGTCGCAAACAGAATGGCGTCGCGCGTCGCGAGCGAGTCGACAAGAAAGCTGAGACACGACCTTTTCGTCAAAACGCTTTATCTTTCATGCTCGCAGACGGACAAATTCACTATCCCGTCGCTTGAGTCGCGCCTCACGTCCGACACTTACAATGTGCATCAGTTCACGGGCATGATGCAGCGCATGGGCGTCCGCGCGCCTATACTTCTTATAGGCGGTCTTGTCATAACGATGGCGCTTGACCCGGCGCTGACGCTCGTCCTCGTCGCGATCCTGCCGTTTCTCGGCGTGTCCGTTTTCTATATCGCGAAAAAGACCGTCCCTCTGTACCGCAGCCAGCAGTCCGCAACAGACGATATGGTCCGCACCGTCCGCGAGAACATACAGGGCATACGCGTCATAAAAGCGCTGTCCAAAACGGATTACGAGCGCCGCAGGTTTGACGGCGTCAACAAAGCATTGATGAAGCGCGAAGAAACTGCAGGTCTTGTCGTCTCGGCGACAAACCCGCTCATGAATTTCTTCCTTTACGTCGGGCTGACAGTCGTTATCGTTATCGGCGCTTACCGCGTGAACCGCGGCTTATCAAAGGTCGGCACGATCATGTCGTTCATGAGCTACTTTACATATATCCTGAACGCAATGCTCTCCGTCACCCGCATGTTTACGACGTATTCGAGATGCTCGGCGTCAATGGGGCGCATAGAAGAGGTCCTGAAAGAGGAGCCTCAGCTTTCCGTTCTCACAATGCCGGAAGACGCTGTGACGCCCGAAAACGCGCCGCGCGTCAGATTTGACAACGTGTGTTTTTCTTATAACGGAAAGAAAAACAACCTTTCTGACATCTCATTTGAGCTTTATCCCGGGCAGACGCTCGGCGTTATAGGCGCGACGGGAAGCGGAAAAACCACGCTCATATCGCTGCTTCTGAGGTTTTACGACCCCGACTCCGGAAGCATACAGATCGACGGCGTCGATATAAGATATATCCCGAAGGAGAAGCTCTACGAAAAGTTCGGCGTCGCTTTGCAGAGCGATTTCCTTTTCTCCGATACGATAAGGGAAAACGTTCGCTTCGGACGCGACATCGCGGACGAAGATATAAAACGCGCCGCCGCGTATGCTCAGGCGGAGGAGTTCATATCCGAAAAGGAAGGCGGGCTCGATTTCGGGCTTGCAATTAAGGGCGCGAACCTGTCAGGCGGACAGAAGCAGCGCCTGCTTATCTCCCGCGCGCTCGCCTCATCGCCTGACATACTCATCCTCGACGATTCTTCCAGCGCGCTCGACTACAAGACGGACGCGTCGCTCCGCGCCGCCATTGCGGAAGGATTCGACGCCTCAACTAAGATAATCATAGCGCAGCGCATAAGCTCCATAATGTCGGCGGATCTCATCCTTGTGATGGACGGCGGCAGCGTTATCGCCGCGGGTACCGACAGCGAGCTGCGCGAAAGCTGCGAGATATACCGCGAGATCGCAGACTCGCAGATGGGAGGTGCGATCCTTGACTGACAAAAAAATAACCGCGACATCTGACAAGCGTCACAAAATGAAGATGTTTTTCCGCATCTTCGGATATATGTTCGAGCATAAGGCGCTCGTTGCGTTTGCGCTTGTTATTATGCTTGCATCAAACGCGTTTGCGCTCGCCGGACCTTACCTCTCTGGAAAAGCCATCGCCGCGATAGAGCCCGGCATAGGGAAGGTGGACTTTGACACCGTGCTCTTTTACTGCGCGCTGATGGCGCTGTTCTACGCGTTGTCCTCCGGGCTTTCTTATCTCTTGTCGGCAACGATGATACATCTCTCGCGCAGCGTTGTCAAACGCATGCGGGAGCAGGTATTTGACAAGCTGATGCGCCTGCCCGTCGGTTTTTTCGACAGAAATCAGACTGGCGACATAATAAGCCGAATATCGTACGATATAGACACAATAAACGCGTCAATTTCGACCGATATGCTCCAAATATGCTCGAGCATTATAACTATAGTCGTGTCTCTCGTAATGATGATAATGATCTCTCCTCTGCTCGTGCTCGTATTTGTTGTGACGATACCGATGTCGCTGATTTTCACGCGGTACAAATCGAAAAAGATACAGCCGCTCTTCCGCCGACGCTCGGCGAAGCTCGGAGAGCTCAACGGCTACACCGAGGAGATACTTTCAGGTCACAGGACTATAAAGGCCTACAACCGAGAAGATACGATGATAGGGCGGTTCGACGCTCACAACGACGAATCGATAGACGCATATTATAACGCCGACTATCAGGGCGCGATGATAGGTCCGACCGTCAATTTCATAAACAATCTTTCGCTTTCGCTGATAAGCATGTTCGGCGGCGTTCTGTACCTCGGCGGCGTCATACATCTTGACGCGATATCTACCTTTATTCTCTATTCGAGGCGTTTTTCGGGACCGATAAACGAGATGGCGAACATAATAAGCGAGCTTCAGTCGGCGGCGTCCGCCGCGGAGCGCGTGTTCCGTCTGCTCGACACAGAGGAGGAGCCCGCAGACAGAGAGGACGCGCTCGTGCTTTCCGAGCCTAAGGGAGACATCGAGGCACAAAACGTCCGCTTCTCCTATATCGAAGGCAAAGAGATACTCCACGGCATCTCATTTGAGGCGAAGGCGGGGAAGACGGTCGCAATTGTCGGCCCGACGGGCAGCGGAAAGACGACGGTCATAAACCTTCTCATGCGCTTTTACGACCAGGACAGTGGCGAGATACG